>CAZYEJ010000014.1:0-37835 GCA_964646435.1 uncultured Thermodesulfobacteriaceae bacterium | reverse complement strand
CGACCTGACTGAAAAATATTGCGCCCAGGTTGCCGAAGCGGTAAAGACCAACCTTTCTTTTTTTTGATTTTCCCGCTCTACAAGTTTTCTAAGATAGCTTCTCACCATGGCTGTCATGGTAGTATTTTTTTCCACAGCAATCTTGCGCGCTTTTCGTATAAGATCTTCGTCCATAGACATGGTAATATTCGGCATATAATCCTCCTATGGTAGCGGAAAAGCTTTAACCACACATAATATGTGTAACACACATTATGTGAAGGTAGAATCGAGAAAATAATTTGCCTTCCCTTTTTTACATTTTCTAAAATGCCGATATCATATAACTTCATTAAATCCCTTGTATTTTATGCGAATACATCTATTATTTTTCTTTTTAATTCGGTAGGTTGTGGTAAAATAGGCGCTGTAACCCCGTGAACGGTCACTTAACTCGATAGTATAGGAATTTCCATTTTTTGACAGGATCAACAGACCCGCCCTGGTGTGACCTTGCTTGTAGCACATTGTCATTTTTGATCTCGGTAATTAAAGATGTTGCGATCAAACCGTGCTATAGATCTGGGCCAGGGATAATCAGGATAAATGAAAATCATGTAAATTTTGTTCATCCTGTCAGAGAAATCCCGCCGAAGGCGGCTAACTTAAGGTTAATTGAGCTCCTTGAACATGTTAAATATAAATCACCAAATCACCAAATCACCAAATCACCAAATCCACATGATCGGCATTTGCGGTACCGGGATGGCTGCCCTTGCCGGTTTGCTCAAGGAAAAGGGATACAGGGTAAAAGGATCTGACAGTCAGGCCTATCCACCTATGAGTGATGTGTTAAAGGGACTTGGTATTCCTGTAACCCTGGGATACCATCCGGACAATCTGGTTTTTAATCATCCAAATCACCAAATTCCCGATCTGGTAATAATAGGAAATGTGATCCGGGCCGATAATCCCGAGGCCATGTATGTAGTCTCCAAGGGCATTCCCCATCTCTCTTTTCCTGAGGCCTTATCTCTTCTGTTTCTGGAGGACAGGATGCCTTTAGTGGTGGCCGGCACCCACGGCAAAACCACCACCTCTGCTTTGCTGGTCTCTGCCCTTGATGTCCTGGGTGAAGACCCTGGTTTTATGGTGGGTGGAATGCTCAATGCCTTTAAATCCGGTTTCCGGGTTGGGCGTCCTCCCTGGTTTGTGCTTGAAGGGGATGAATATGACACGGCCTTTTTCGATAAAAGGCCAAAGTTCTTGCACTATCGTCCCCATGGTGTCATTCTTACCAGCATAGAGTTTGATCACGCGGATATATATGCTGACCTGGATGCAATAAAGCATGCATTTTCCAAATTGGTTGCCTTGATTCCTCCAGAAGGGGTCCTTGTGGCCTGTGCGGACTGGCCAGCGGTTGTGGAAGTTTGTGCTCAGGCCAGATGCAAGGTAGTGACATATGGTGAAAGTCAGGGATGCCAGTGGCAACTGGCTGATCTTTCAGTTGATTCCACCGGCACAAAGTTCACTGCTGTGCATCATGGAGAGACCTGTGGCGAGGTACTGATAAAACTTCCCGGCAGACACAATGCCTTAAATACTTTAGGTGCTCTTGCACTGTGCAGTCATCTTGGAATGAAAGAGGAGGCCGCGCTTAAGGGCCTGGGCTCTTGTGCCGGAGTAAAGAGGAGGCAGGAAATCAGGGGGGAGGTGGCCGGAGTTACGGTAATCGATGATTTTGCCCATCATCCAAGGGCGGTCAAGGAGACCCTTGCTGCGCTGAGGTCCGTGTATTCCGGTCGTCATCTCATAGCTGTGTTTGAGCCAAGGACCAATACCAGCAGAAGGAGTGTCTTCCAGGAAGTTTATCCTTATTCTTTCAGTCCTGCTGATCGAGTGCTGGTGCGAGAGGTGCCTGACCCGGAAAAGGCCCCGCCCGGAGACAGATTTTCATCTAAAAAGCTGGTGGCTGATCTCAAGGACAGGGGCATTGATGCGGCATATTTCCCGGATGCCGACGCAATTCTTAAGGACCTTATAGCAAACCGTTCTGATGGTGATGTAGTTGTGGTACTCTCAAATGGTGATTTTGAAGGCCTGCATGAAAGGCTGCTATCCGCCCTGTCCACCAATCACCAAATCACCAAATCACCAAATCACCAAATCACCAAATTCCAGGAGCTATGCAGGAGTTCAAAGGGGCCTGCCAGGAGGGGCCGTCTGCATACTGCGCACGGGGTAGTGGAGACGCCTACATTTATGCCGGTTGGGACCCAGGCCACTGTAAAGGCATTGACACCTGAAGATCTCAAGGAAGTTGGGGCCCAAATAATTTTAAGCAATACCTATCATCTGTATCTGCGTCCTGGTTATGAGATCATAAGGGAACTCGGCGGCCTGCACCGGTTCATGGGGTGGGACCGTCCTATTCTGACAGATAGCGGCGGTTTTCAGGTCTACAGTCTTGCAGCACTCGGAAAGGTAGAGGAAGAAGGTCTTACATTTCGCTCCCATATAGATGGATCTCTTCACAAACTCACGCCGGAGCTTGTTATAAAGATCCAGGAGGCCCTTGGTTCGGACATAATGATGTGCCTCGACTCCTGCATCCCTTACCCGGCCAGTGAAGAAGATGTAAAAAATGCTACTGAACTGACCACGCGATGGGCTAAAAGGTCCCTGGAGGCGAGGACAAGGCGGGATCTTTTGCTGTTCTCTATTGTACAGGGGGGGATGGACCCTGCGATGAGACAACGAAGTGCATTAGATCTCCTTGAATTTGGTTTTGATGGATATGCCATCGGTGGGCTCAGCGTCGGTGAGCCAAAAGAACTTATGTTTGAGATGATCGATATTACAAGGCCCTTGATTCCGGACAGGTATCCTGTCTATGTAATGGGGGTTGGTAACCCGGAAGACCTGGTTGAGGGAGTGGCAAGAGGGGTTGATATGTTCGACTGCGTGATGCCTACCAGGAATGCCAGGAATGGGATGCTCTTTACTTCCTTCGGGCACATTGTTATAAAGAACTCTCGTTTTGCCAGGGATTCGAGGCCAATAGACCCTTCCTGCACGTGTTATACCTGCAGGAATTACTCCCGTGCCTATTTGAGGCACCTTTTTATCGCAAAGGAGTTGTTGGCCCATAGGCTTAATACTATACACAACTTGCATTATTTTTTGCATCTCATGGAAGAGATGCGGGAGGCCATAGAGAAAGACAGGTTTGAGGCCTTTCAAGAACAGTTTTATTCAAAAAGGGAGATTACCGGATGATGATACCGTCAATAGCTTATGCCATGGGCCCCCCCTCTGGAAGTGAAGGGGGAAATCCGCTCACTGCCTTTCTGCCCCTGATCATTATTTTCGCTATTTTTTATTTCCTTTTGATCAGACCGCAGCAGAAGAGGGCAAAGGATCAGAAAAACTTCCTGAATTCCTTGAGCCGCGGGGAAGAAGTTATAACCACAGGCGGGTTGATAGGCAAGATAACAGGCCTTACAGATAACGTGGTTACCTTAGAAGTGGCAGACAAGGTAAAGGTCAAGGTAGTACGGGCGCAAATTGCCGGCAAACCCCCTACAACTACTAATAAGTAAAGTCTATTGTAACCGTTCACGGGATTACAACGCCCGTTTTACCGCAACCCACCGAACTGTAAGCGTTTACAGGGTGCTGCAGATGCGAGGCGTACGGGTACGCAGACGTACTCCCTGTACTTCAAGTGCCCGACAACAAAGCAGATGCGGTGCCCTGTAAACGCTTACCTATTTGCCAAGGCAGAAATGGCTAAAGATGTGATCCAGCACTTCGTCAGTAATGCTATCTCCTGTGATTTCTCCCAGGACATTCATTGCATCTCTTAAGTCAATAGAAACCAGATCAGAGCTGATGCCCTGAGAGATGTTGTCAATTGCCCTATTCACAGCTTTGCAGGCCGTCTCCAAGGCCTCTTTTTGCCTTAGATTAGGAACTATATCCGGTGGCTCAGCCGGTGCTTCATCCAATAATTTATTTATCAGAAGCCCTGACAGGTTCTCAAGCCCTTCTCCTGTAATTGCAGAAGTTCCCACCCAAACGCTGCCGGTCATCTCTGGCATCCGGCTGGAGATCTTGCTTGCCTGCTTTCCTGCCAAGGATTCCCAGGAATGAACCTTGTCTATTTTGTTAAATACTATGAGAATTTTTTTTCGCTTTGTAAGGACATCCAGGGTCTCCAATGCTTCGAAATCTTCCGAGCACAAAGGCTCATTCAGATCTAGCATCCAGAGAGCAGCCTGTGCGAATTTTGCTTTTTTTCGAATTTTTTCAATACCAATTGTCTCTATTGGATCAGGGTCCAGCCGAATGCCAGCAGTATCAATCAATCTAACCAATATTCCTTTGATGTTAAGAACCGCCTCTATTGTGTCCCTGGTGGTTCCGGGGATGGAGGTTACGATAGCTCTGTCCTCACAAGCCAGGGCGTTAAGTAGGCTGGATTTCCCGACATTCGGCCTTCCGACAATCAAGACTTCCGCCCCTTCCTTATAGATCTTTCCCCTATCGAATGCATCGATCCTGGCATTAAGGGGATCCTGAGCACCTGTTATCAGAAGTTCTCTGAGCTGGGTCTCTGTGATAATTTCTACGTCTTCATCCGGATAGTCTATGGCGACTTCAAGGGTGGCTATAGATTCTTTGATAGTGTCGCGGATTTCTTTAATCCCCTTGGATAGACCTCCCTGCAATTGTTTGACCGCAAGTTGCCCTGCGGTGTCCCCGCAAGCTAGAGATAGGTCAAGCACGGCCTCTGCCTGGGTAAGGTCAATTCTTCCATTCAGAAAAGCCCTTTTTGTGAATTCGCCGGGATCTGCCAGGCGTGCACCCTGTCCGATCAGTGTCTCAAGAACACGACGCAAGATTGCAGGACCACTGTGACATTGGATCTCCAGGACGTCTTCTTTTGTGTAGCTGTGGGGGGCCTTCATCAGTACGGCCAGAACCTCGTCCATAACGGTATCGTTCTGTGGATCGCAGGCCCAGCCGTAATAGAGTCGATGGGATTGTATTACTTCAATCGGCTTTGCCGGCCGGAATACGGATCTGAAAAGTTGTGCTGAAAGAGGACCGCTTACTCGAACTATCCCTATCCCACCTGGTCCCGAGGGAGTAGCCAGGGCAGCTATTGTGTCGTCTTCTCTATATATGTCAGGCACTGTTATTTTTTGTATTGCGTTGCCTGGACCTGGCAGGGTTGATCACGACCTTGCGCATGATTCCTTCGCCTACACTGTGGGTGCGTATGCCCTTAATATTCTTGAGGGTCAAGTGGACCAGCCTGCGCTCCCTTGCCCCCAATGGCTGAAGTGTTACCGGACGTCCGGTTTTTTGGGCCTTTTTTGCCATACGGTGTGCAAGAAGCGAGATACTCTTCTCCCTTTTTTCCCGATAGCCCTGTGCTTCCAGCTTGATCCTGGTATGGCTTTCGACCCTGTGTCGCAGAATACGGTTAACAATATATTCTAAGGCATTAAGATTTTGGCCTTCTTTTCCTATAATCAGGGAAAGATCTTCTCCTGATATATCCAGATACGGTCCTTCTTCGTCGGCCTTGATCTCTACCTGTCCCGCAAGACCAGACTTATTCAAAAGTTCCTCAGTGATCTCCAGGGCCAGAGAAATATGTTTATCCCGATCTTCCGGAGCCTCTTTGCCGGGTTCGATTACAGCCTTTTCGGATTCAGGTACTTCGGGTATGACACGATTGGTTTCAGCCTCTATCGGCGCATTTTCTTCTTCTGGTTTTTTCTCTGTAACCGGAGAAGTAAATTTTTTAAGCACGGCCTTTATCTTGGCCTTGCGTCCTCCCAATCCGAAAATGCCTGTGGACCCACGGGTAAGTATATTGATTTCAAGATCGTCAGGCTTTGCCTTAAAATATTTGCATGCAGCTTCTATGGCATAGTCTACGGTTTTGCCGTCAAATTCTCTTGATTCTTGTGTCGGTGTAGAAGATTTGTTATCTGTCATTATCTTTTATTCCACTTAGTATTTATATGAAAGTCTCGGATTTTCATACTTCGTTGTGCCCGCCTGCGGGAATGGAAATCAGTCGGTAAATTTGTTCACATAGTGTTGCTGTGCAATAGTAAGCACATTGTTAATCAACCAGTAGAGCACCAATCCCGAGGGAAAGTTAATGAACATACAGGTAAATATCACAGGTAGAAATTGCATCATGCGGGCCTGGGTAGGGTCAAGGGAAGAAGGGCTTAATTTTTGCTGTAAAAACATGGAAACGCCCATGAGCAAAGTAAGCACTGGTATGCCCCCCAGGTAAGGAATACTCACCCCGGGTATCATCAGACGATCAGGAGCTGAAAGGTCGTTTATCCACAGCATGAACGGGGCATGACGCAGCTCTATTGATTGAAGTAATACCTTGTATAAGGCAAAAAATACAGGGATCTGCAGCAGCATGGGCAGACAGCCGCCCATAGGATTCACCTTGTAGGTTTTATAGAGCTGCATGAGCTCCTTGTTCATTTTTTCTTTATCTTTCCCATACTTTTCCTTAAGCTTAGCCATTTTTGGCTGAAGCTTCTGCATGGTCTTCATGGACTTTGCGCTTTTTTGCGCCAGGGGCCAGAAGGCAACCTTGATCAGTACGGTAACAATAATTATTGCCAGGCCATAATTATGAATATATCGATAAAGGAATTTAAGAAAGTACAAAAGGGGCTTGGCAATTGGATCAAACCAACCAAAATTTATGGCTTTAGAAAGATTGTGCCCCAAGGCGTTCAGGCGGTCGATATCTTTTGGTCCGAAATATATTCCAAGATTTAAGACCTCGACTCCTTGCCCTGCGCTTCCAGAAGACGGCTTGAGTGCAGTCAGTCGACTCTCAGTCAGACCGTCAGCCCCTTTTTTCTCAATCAATATATTCCAGGGACCTTCGCTGATAATCGGGACCAAGGCTGTAATGAAATAGTTGTCACCGTAACCGATCCAGTCAACCGGACCTGTATACGTATATTTTTCCCCGTCGTCCAGTTTTACTTCTCGCAACGAATCGTTGCCATAGTAGGCAGTGCCTGTAAATGTAAACCTGTTTGTATTCTCGCCGGGTTTATTGTACAAGCACAATGATCCCGGAATGGTTCCCGCCCCTGATAGATAAACAGATAGATCTATCCAGTAACTCCCCTGGTGGAATGTGTATTCCCTTATGATTTTAATCCCATTGGACATATTGCAGGTAAACTTAAGTTGTGCTTCCTCTCCGGCCTGAGTCAGCTTCAGGCTTTCCTTGTCCGGCTCAAAGAATTGTGAAGAAAGGTCTACCGGCGGTTGAGATTCCATTTGAAGCCCAAGGGGTAGATGCGGTGGAGAGACATCAATCAAATTTACAGGAGAAGCGTCATCTGAAAGCGTTGTCAGGTATTGCTTTAAGAGGTATTTCTTAGCTGTGCCCCCCCTTTCTGAAAAAACGAGTCGGTAAAGATCCGTTTCTACGGTGATGTCTCTTGCCTTGCGAAGGGGTGCCTTTGTGTCAACTGGAGTATCAGGACTTATTATACCGCTTAGGGCGTCCCTATCAGTGCGAATGCGTTCTCCGTATTTATGGTCTGAGGCTTGATCACTGACATCTGTGGTAGGAACATTTTTAACACCGGTTTCTTCACGGGGTGGTTGTGATACATCGCCACCGAAGAAGAACTGAAACCCAATCAATACCGCTATAGACAAAACTAAAGCTAATAATGTACGTGAATCCATTGTGTAAACCTTAATAAGGAACGTACAATAAATAATTTGTTCAAATTATTTATTGTACGTTCCTAATCAGAGCCGTCTTCTAAACTCCATTTCCCGCTTTCCAATGGAGTTTTGTAAACGGCTAATCAATCAACCATTTTCTGCTGTGAAGGGCCTTCTTAACGTAAATCGGCAATCAGGGGACAGGGTCGTATCCGCCCGGAGTCCAGGGATGACACCTTAGGAGTCGTCTGGTAGCCAACACAATACCCTTAATAGGACCGTGTTTAACAATGGCTTCCTCAGCGTATCGAGAGCAGCTCGGATAGAAACGGCAAGACCTTGGTAAAATAGGGGAAAACAATAGCCTGTATATTCTAATGAAAAAAATGATGAATTTGCCCAATATGGTCTTAGTAATCAATTATTAACACCTGTTCGAGGCATCAAATGCCTTGACAAGATTGCTCTTGAGTTCATTCCAATCAAGATGAAAAAATTTCCTATATGGCACAAAAACCAGATCATGACCAGTAGGAAAAATCCGTTTGTTCGTGCGGAATAATTCCCTGATCAGCCTTTTGGCTCTGTTTCTCTTGATAGCTCCACCAATTTTTTTGCCGGCACTGATACCGATTCTACAGTAGGACAAATAATTCCTTGTAACTATAATAGTAAGGCCAGGCAACTTTAATCGTTTCCCCTTTTTATAAACCCTGATAAAATTTTCCGCGCCTGTCAATCTCTCTTTTTTTGAGAGAGATTGGGTGTGTAGGGACGGCCTCATTCTATTGTAAGGCATTTTTGTGTTACGTCCAGAAGGCTTCCTCCATAATAACCTTTATGCTGATAAGCTGTATCTCCCTTTTGCTCTGCGCCTGCTCAATACTCTACGGCCTGCCTTTGTACTCATGCGTTTGCGAAATCCGTGGGTCCTCTTTCTTTTTAAATTGCTTGGCTGAAAGGTCCTTTTCATATCAAAATAACTCCCTACTCCCAAATTATCCGGGCGATATTATGCAAAAACTGTTAGCAAATAATTTGTTTTTAAATTCAAAATTTATAATTCAAATTTGTGTCTGAACAGTCTTTTCGTTCAGACACTGAATACATGTATGTGTCAGGACTATAAATAACAAAGGAGACAATTTATCCAAAAAAATTCAATACACTAAGAAAAATTTAGAAAAAATTAATCTGTTAGGATAAACACCCAGCAAGCTCCAAATTCATACCCATATGCTAAGTATATGTCAAGATAAGTTGCGGGTCTGGAGTTTTGCAAGAGGCTCATCCGGCTATTTCTTGCCAACTGGAAATGCCTTTGGTAGGGTTCAATCCCGTTTGGAAAGATATTTTTTATTTTCTTGAAAGAAAGATACGGATTGTCAGTAACTTACACCTTGTTGATCTTGTATTTCGGTAGTAAAATTTGAAAATCTTGATAAACTGTTTCCATCTGTGTTCAAAAAAGGAAGTTTCTATACTATTAAATTAAGGTAATAATTCAGGTGAATAGACTGAAGGTAGAAGGCCGATAAGGGCAAATCGTGCGTGATCACACAAAACTGCGGGCATTTGAGTTGGCTGACGAGATTGCAGTATTAGTTTAGAGGATTCATCTCTGTTCGATCGTTGCGAGATGGTTGAAATACTTCAGCCTTCAGTCTTCAACCTGAATAGTTACAAATTAAGGTAATAACTATGTTTTTAGGTTCTATTTTAGGGCGGTTCTCAAGCGATCTGGCCATCGATCTTGGAACTGCAAATACATTAGTATATGTGAAGGGTAAGGGCATAGTCCTGCGCGAACCATCTGTGGTTGCAGTGCGCAAGGATGTCAGGGCAAACAAAGTCGTGGCCGTAGGCAGAGACGCCAAAATGATGCTTGGGAGGACACCTGGAAATATTGTGGCTATCCGACCCATGAAGGATGGCGTAATTGCTGATTTTGAAGTTACAGAGGCCATGCTGCGTTATTTTATACGGAAAATACACGATCGGCGGACTCTGATTCGGCCTCGAATCAACATAAGTGTGCCGTCCGGTATCACGCAGGTTGAGAAACGAGCTGTCCGGGAATCCGCCGAGTCTGCAGGTGCAAGAGAAGTTTACCTGATTGAAGAGCCTATGGCAGCCGCTATTGGTGCGGGATTGCCGATTACAGAGCCGATTGCAAATATGATAGTGGATATGGGTGGAGGTACTACTGAAGTAGCTGTCATTTCTTTAGCCGGGATCGTCTACAGTAAGTCTGTTCGTGTAGCAGGTGATAAGATGGACATTGCTATTTTACAGTATATTAAGAGAAAATTTAATCTGCTGATTGGTGAGCATTCGGCAGAAAAAATCAAGATAGAATTGGGCGATGTCATACCTGAAGAACCTTATCGGGAGATGGAAATAAAGGGTAGAGACCTGGTATCAGGGGTGCCCAAGACCATAACGATTAATTCGTCAGAGATACGTTCAGCTATAACAGAGCAAATAGACACAATAGTCGATGCGGTAAAAAGCGTACTTGAGCAAACCCCCCCTGAATTGGCTGCGGATATTGTCGATAAAGGAATTGTTCTAACAGGTGGTGTGGCCTTGCTAAAAAATTTGGATAAGCTCTTGAGAGACGAAACACATCTTCCTATAATTATTGCTGACGATCCTTTATCTTCCGTAGTTTTAGGTGCTGGCATGTCTCTGGACAATCTTGATATCTTGAAAGAAGTTATGATCCATTAATTCAGCCGGCCATATTTTTTTGTTGCATATCGATTGTGCCATTCCACACTGGAAATTCAAAAAAAAGCATGACGGCATATTTAGTCCTGGCCGTAGTGGTCTTTTTGATCTTTGTAGTGGTAGGCCTGCGTTTTGGTTCACCTGCCGCTGTATCTCCAGTCAAATACTTTTTTATGGACTTAACGGGCTATTTGCAAAAAGGCCTTTCCAGACCCTCGATATGGGGGAAAAAATTATGGCGATCATACCTGGCCCTTCAGGACGTTGAGCTGGAAAACAAGGTCCTTCGTCAAGATATCGTCCAACTTCAGAAAGAAATTGGCCGGTACCGTGAGGTCCTTATTGCCAATACCCGTTATAAGAAATTATTGGGGATAAAAGAGAATGCCGGCACTACGGTAATAACGGCCAATGTGGTCGGAGTAGATTTGGCCCCATGGTTGGCCACAATTACTGTGGATCAGGGTCGCAAAGACGGAATAAAGCAAGGGATGGTAGTCATGTCCGGAGCAGGTATTGTAGGCCAGACAATAGAAACTTCCCTCCATTTCAGCAAGGTTTTATTGTTATCTGACTATAACAGTGCGGTAGCCGCACTTATACAGCGGAATCGAGCCAGGGGCATTATAAAAGGCGCGGGGGAGGGACAATGTTACTTGGCCTATGTGGAAAAAGTGGTGGATGTTGAGGTTGGGGATAGAATTATTACATCCGGCACTGACCGGATTTTCCCAAAGGGACTTCTGATAGGAAAGGTCTCTTCTGTAACTGAAGGTTCTATTTCTGATCTTTTCCAGGAAATCACTGTGACGCCGGCTGTTGATCTCAAAAGAGTAGAAGAATTGGTTGTTCTTGTCACAAATCAGCCCTTTGTGGAGTCACACCATTGAAAAAAGCCTAACAGTTCAGGGGCTCAAGGGAAATCTGAATCGTTGATTCGTGAATTTTGAATGGAGAAGGAATGAGAATAGAACAAGGGAAGCATATGAACGTCCACAAGGAAGGTAACCCTGAACGGTGAACCCTGAACCTTTGAACCCTTACAAAAAAGCGTTGGTCGTTATTTTTTTTGGGTACGTTCTGCTTTTAATTGAAACGACCTTGGGCTTCCCGTTTCAGTTCGGACAAATCCGACTGGACGGTTTGGTGCCGCTTGTAGCCTGGTACGGGCTTCAACACTCTTTACCCGGTGGCATCCTCGCTGTATTGGGGTTAGGTATCCTCAGTGAGCAGATGTCAGCCATGCCGGCAGGTCTTTATGCTCTGGCATATGCTGGTGAATATTTGATGATTCGGTATATCTTAAACCACATAGTGTGTGCTGATGCATGGCAACAGATGATGCTGGTTTCGTTTTTGAGTATTGAGGTCGTAGCGGTCTTTTTGATCGGCAGTGGTGCTGCTGGACTCTTGTGGCCTTGGGGGTTTGCCCAGGCCCTGCTCAACGGTGTTCTTGCCCCTTTCTGGTTTTTTGTCTTTGATAAAGCAAATTCGGTTATTTTCAGTGAGGATAAGTGGCTTGGAGTAAAAGAACACAGTGAAGTTTAAGGTCAAGACAATTTGGCGTGTCAAGCGCTTTGACCGGCTGGATCAGGAGGCAAATAAACGGAGATGTGATGTTGCCATTCTGATCATGTTTCTGTTCGTGGTTACATTTTGTGCACGTCTATGGCATTTACAGATTGTACAGGGAAAGCATTTCAGGGAACAATCCGAGCGGAATCGAGTAAAATCCGTGCGTCTTCAGCCACCCCGTGGCAAAATTCTTGATAGGACAGGCCGTCTTCTGGCAGGGATAAAGCCTTGCTTTAATGTATGTCTTGTCAGGGAGGATGTAGGAGACATGGAAGCCCTCTTGGCCAAACTTTCTCCCTTGCTTGGGGAGACGGAGGCCGAGATTCGAACCCGTCTCGGTTCAGAGCAAAAAGGACCCAAATACGTACCCATAGTAATTAAGAGAGGGGCTGATTGGGAGACGCTTTCCAGAATTGAGTCCCGGCTTTTTAGCTTGCCTGGCGTTTTTATCGAGGTGACTCCCGCCAGGAAATATCCCTATGGTAGTATTGCCCCACATTTGCTCGGTTATCTCGGAGAAATCAGCCGTGAAGATATTGAAAAAGAACGTTATAAAGGCGCGCGTTCGGGTGATCTGGTGGGGAAATGCGGGATTGAGGAAAGGTTTGAAAATGATCTGGCAGGGATAAAGGGCCAACGCAGGTTGGAAGTGGATGCCGGTGGACGCCTGGTAAGAGTGATAG
Source organism: uncultured Thermodesulfobacteriaceae bacterium (assembly GCA_964646435.1). Lineage (GTDB taxonomy): Bacteria > Desulfobacterota > Dissulfuribacteria > Dissulfuribacterales > UBA3076 > UBA3076. The sequence goes on along the minus strand of CAZYEJ010000014.1, from coordinate 25,113 downwards.
ACGAGAAATCACCAGTTCCCGGAAAAGATCTATATCTTTCTATTGACTTGGATCTTCAGCAGGCCTCGGAGGAGGCCATGGAGGGATATGTCGGAGCCCTTGTTGCCCTGGACCCTCAGACCGGACGGATACTCGCCTTGGTGAGCAGTCCTGCTTTTGATCCGGATGCATTTGCCACGGGCATTAATAACGAGGAATGGAAGGCATTGAATGATCCTGTCTCAAGGCCTTTGCAAAATAAGGCCCTTCAGGGCAGATATGCTCCTGCTTCAACTTTTAAGATTGTGATGGCTGCAGCGGCTTTACAAGAGGGGATAGTTACAAAAAATACGTCGTTCCAGTGCAGTGGGCGATTCCGTTTAGGCAGAAGTGTCTTCAGGTGTTGGGATTGGCGTGGACATGGGCAGACTAATTTGTATAAGGCCCTGGTTGAGTCCTGCGATATCTATTTCTATCAGGTCGGTCTTAAGCTGGGGATTGATAAGATAGCAAAGTACGCCGATGCCTTTGGTTTGGGATCAAAGACAGGGATCAATCTTCCCAATGAGAGCAAAGGATTTATTGCTACTCCAGACTGGAAACTCGAAAGATATCAGGAGCCGTGGCAGAAAGGAGAGACCCTTATTACAGCTATAGGCCAGGGTTTTACTCTTGTAACTCCTCTGCAGATGGCCTGTTTGACATCTGCAGTAGCCAATGGCGGCACCTTATATAGCCCAATTTACCTGGAGAAAATGACAGGACCGGATGGCCACATCGTCAAATCTTTTGAGAGTATTCCAAGGGATAAATTGCCGATTTCTGAAACAAATCTAAGGATAATCAGGAAGGCCTTGGTAGGGGCGGTAAATGATAAAAAAGGTACAGGGAAAAAATGCAAAATGCCTGATGTCCTTGTGGCAGGCAAGACCGGTACCGCGCAGGTGGTAGGACAGGCTAAACGTAGGCAGAGCGAAAAATTAGATTGGAAATACAGAGATCACGCCTGGTTTGTGGCCTACGCTCCGGCAGAGAGGCCTGAACTTGCGATAGCAGTATTGTGCGAGCATGCCGGACATGGCGGCTCTGTTGCAGCACCCATTGCCCGTAAGGTTTTCGAGACGTGGTTTCAAATTCAATCTCCTCTGCCTGTACTAAGGCCCAGGAAGACTGCTTTCAATGTAAACAATATAGATGACCATGTTTGATAGGCGATTTCTAGAACATTTTGACTGGTGGCTCTTTTTAGCCGTCCTTTTGCTCATGGCTATAGGTTTTGTCAACTTGAACAGCGGCAGTGCAGCTACCGGCTATCCCTTTCAATGGAAACAACTTCAGTGGTATATAGCAGGCACTGTTTTGATGTTGAGTCTGGTAGTCTTTTTTGATTATCGTCTTCTTACTGTTTATTCTATACACATTTACTTGATTATGGTTTTTATGCTTATACTGGTAGTTTTTATAGGTAAGACTGTAGGTGGATCGCAGCGCTGGCTTTCTCTGGGATTTATGAATATTCAGCCTTCCGAACTGGCCAAACTCGCCACGGTTATTGTTCTGAGTAGTTATTTTTACCATGACGACAAACCACAGTATGGTCTAACGGATTTATGGCGGCCCTTCCTTTTGATGCTTGTCCCGATTTGTCTGATTTACCACCAGCCGGATTTAGGGACAGCGCTGTTTCTGGTGCTGATTTTTGCTTCTTTAGTGTATATGGCTCGTCTCCAGTGGATGTCCTTCCTGTTGCTGTCGGGTTCAGTAATTGCCGCTTTTCCTGTTGTATGGGAGTTTCTTAAGCCCTATCAAAGGAATAGAATAATGGGCTTCATTTACCCGGGGAGGGATCCACTCGGTGCGGGATATCACATATCACAATCAAAAATTGCCATTGGTTCAGGACAGCTTCTGGGTAAGGGTTACATGAAAGGGAGCCAGGCCCACCTCAACTTTCTGCCGGAGGTCCACACTGATTTTGCTTTTTCTATCTGGGCTGAGGAATGGGGTTGGGTGGGATCAGTAATTCTACTGGGAATATTTTTTCTTATGCTATACCGTGGATTTTTGATAGCATCACAATCCAGGGAACGTTTCGGGGCCTTTTTGGCCTTTGGGGTAACGGCCATGCTTTTCTGGCAGGTCGTAATAAATGTAGGCATGGTCATGGGACTTATGCCTGTGGTAGGTATTCCTTTGCCACTTATCAGCTATGGCGGCTCCTCGGTGTTTACTACGCTTATAGGTGTAGGGTTGTTGCTCAATGTAAGATCAAGGCGCTTCATGTTTCAGAAAGGGACAAGGACCCGGTGATAGGCTTTAGTCAGATCTGTATTTCTGCCATTGTTTCAGGACGTTTCGCACATACCTCCTCGTCTCAGGGTAAGGCGGAATTCCCTTGTATCTTTTGACCTTTTCCGGTCCTGCGTTATAAGCTGCCAGAGCCATGACCAAATTGCCTTTGAATCGTTCAAGCAACCGGCTGAGGTACTTGGTGCCGCCCCGGATGTTTGCCTCGGGATCAAAAGGATTTGACACTGCCAGATTCGAGGATGTCTCAGGCATCAACTGCATGAGCCCAATGGCACCCTTTGAGGAACGGGCATCAGGAATCCATCCCGACTCTATTTGTATTATTGCCCTGATCAAGTCAGGATCCAGGCCATGGCGTGTGGCAGCCTCGGATATAATTTTCTCAAATTTCGAGTAATTCACTGGAACATGTGAGGAGATGTGCCTGGATCGGCTTACCGAACCATAACGCGGATCAGTGGGCACGTTACTGAAGTGCCATGCACCGCGCTCATCCACGAAGGAATATATACTGCCTGCATCACTCACTCCTGAGTTGCAGAGAACAAGGAGTGCACAAATCACAAACAGTTGAATTCCTGAGCCTAAATATCTAAGTGTATTGTCTGCATTAAACATTATGTAACCGTTCATGGGGTTACAACGCCCGTTTTACCACAACCTACCGAACTGTGAGCGTTCACAGGGTGCTGCAGATGCAAGGCGGAGGGTACGCAGACGTACTTCCTGTACTTCAAGTGCCCGACAACAAAGCAGATGCGGTGCCCTGTGAACGCTTAAATATTATTTCGGCACTTTTTCCCAATCAGCTAAAAATTTTTCAAGGCCTATGTCGGTCAAAGGGTGATGGGCTAGCTGTGCTATTACTTTGTAGGGAATAGTTGCTATGTCGGCACCAATTTTTGCAGCCTCCAAGACATGTATGGGATGTCTAATGCTTGCTACTATGATTTCTGTGTCAAAGGCGTAATTGTCGAAAATCTGAATTATGTCTTCCACCAGGTTCATGCCTTCATGGGAGATATCATCAAGCCTTCCTATAAAAGGGCTGACATAGCTTGCTCCGGCCTTTGCTGTCAGTAACGCCTGAAGTGGAGAGAATACTAAGGTTACGTTGGTCTTTATACCCTCACCTGCCAGTTTTTTTGTGGCCCTCAGCCCATCGGTGGTCATGGGAATTTTGACAACGACATTAGAAGCGATTTTAGCCAGTTTCTCGGCTTCCTTCACCATGCCGTCAACGTCTATGCTAATCACCTCAGCACTCACAGGGCCATCAACAATACTGCATATTTCTCTAATCCTGTCCTCAAAGGCACAATTTTCTTTGGCTATAAGAGAAGGGTTTGTGGTCACTCCATCTGCCAGTCCCAGATCTGCTGCTTTACGAATTTCGTCCAAGTTGGCAGTATCAATAAAAAATTTCATTTTTTATAACTCCTTTTCGTCCTTTTTCTTTATAACTAAAGTAATCGGTTCAGGGTTCAAGATTCAACGGTTGTAAGCACTTGACATCCAACACATTATTAAATAATTTGTCTATTTGCTTCTTTCGCCTATTGGGTGAAACATACTTATGCCCTCAATTTGACATTATCCTTTTGATATGAACCCGTTAGGGCTTTTCAACCTGGAACCGTGAACGCTAAACCGCTCAATTTAAATTATAATAACGAGCTGCTTGCAAAACTCAAGATTTTGTTCGATGGCAAGGCGGGATAATTGATGATTGATGATTGAGGAATTGAGGGATTGGGGGATTGAAGGATTGAGAAATTGGAGGTATCCTTGAGACCTTGGGGATTCTTGGTTTAAGAATTGAAGATGTTTTTTTGATTTTAATTCCTCAATTCATAATAGGAGGTTTACACATGCCCTGGGTAAGACAAGAGGACTGTACTGGTTGCGGTAATTGTATTGAGGAATGCCTTGCTGAGGCTATCTCAATGGTAGACGAAAAGGCGTATATTGATATGGAGGAGTGTATACACTGTGCCATATGTCATGATATCTGTCCGGAAGAGGCAGTAAGGCATGATAGTGAAACAGTGCCGATTGAGATAGAAGCGAACGTAATAAGAACTAAAAAGTCTATGGAGGCGTGCGCGAGCCATTTCGGTAATCCCGAAGAAGCTCAAAAATGCCTCAAAAGATGGATAAAACATTACAACAGAGAAAAGATGATCGCTGAAAAAACCATGGCAGAGATTCAATTACTTCAAAAACCTAAATTGAGCGATTAGCCTTTAGCTATTAGCTATTAGCTATTAGTTTAATGATTACAGGATGTTTTGCTATTGCAAACTTTTACCCTGTTGAATGCAGCTTCGCTGCCCCCTTTTGGGGATTCAACAGGGTGAACACGTTGGGTGCTATTTCTAATTAACGTAATGCCCTGATTTTTCAAAGCTAAACGCTAATGGCTAACCGCATAGATCCAATTTATTGGGTCCTTAACATAACTTTCAAAGTCTTTTTCATAAAGAAACTGGGAAATCATTTCATCGACCTTACCTGCGGTATCAACGCGATAAACTCCGCTTTGGTCCGGGCCAACACTCTTTTTTGCATTTTCAACAATGGTCTTAAGGGATACAGGGGTTATTTTTACGTTAACGCGAACAGTAATAGTGTTTTCCAATTCAGTCATATGATCTACCTCTCCTTTTTGAGAAGGACCACTATACCAATCTTTCTATGATGTCAACGTATTCCGCCAAGCATAAGGCTTTGTCCTCATGCATTCCTGGTACTTGGATAAAATCCTTCCGATCCTGGGGATTGAGTCTTTCAGTTGAAAATGCGAGTTGGAGTTGGAATCCCTTTGTCCCTGCGATCCATCAGGTTTTTGCTGAATCCCAATTCAGTTATCTTTATGGTATGGCCTTAAAAATCCTTGGCAAAGAATTGGTATTGTGCTACATGAAAGATCTAAAGGTCCAATTGTTGTATTTTTTAGATCAGGATAATTGTTTTAAAGGAATTTTTTATATATGAATCTGTTTTCATAAAATGTGGTATTTTTGGAATTCCCCAAAATTCCCTAATAGTTTTTTAATTTACCGAAAATTTTTAAGGAGGATGTTAGAATGGCTGTTTATGTATTTGGACACAAGAGCCCGGACTCAGATGCTATAACCGCTGCTATCGCTTTGGCGGAGCTGCAGAAGATGCTTGGAGTTGATGCTGTACCATGCAGACAGGGAGATCTCAATCCTGAGACAGAATTGATACTCAATAAGTTTGGTTTTGATGTCCCTGAACTGCGTACGGATGTGGCAGGCGAAAAGTTTATGCTGGTTGATCACAGCGATCTCAAGCAGGCCCCGGATAACTGCGACAAAGGGGAGTTACTGGCAATTGTTGATCATCATAAAATCGGAGATATTACCACTCCCAATCCTATTTTTGTATGTGTCATGCCGGTCGGGTGTACAGGCACTGTTCTCCGTATCCTTTACAAGGACGTTTACAAAAAGGAGATCCCGCCAAATATAGCCGGTATCATGATGTCGGCAATCCTCAGTGATACAGTACTCTTCAAGTCTGTAACCTGTACTCCTGAAGACAAAGAGGCCGTTGCGGACCTTGCCAAGATAGCCGGCATTAATGATCCAATGGCTTGGGGCATGGAGATGGCCAAGGCCAAGAGTGCTGTGGAAGGCGTGCCCGCAAGGGATCTGATCTTCCGTGATTACAAAGACTTCGATATGGCAGGCAATAATGTGGGAATCGGCCAGCTTGAGCTGGTGTCGCTGGACCTGGTAGCCGGCATAAGAGACGATCTCTACGCAGAACTTGAGAAGGTCAAGGCCGAAGGGAATCGTCACAGCGTCTTCCTCATGCTTACTGATATCATGCAAGAAGCCACGGATCTCATGGTTGTTTCAGATGATCCCGGTATTGTTGAGAAGGCCTTTGGTAAGGCACTCGAAGGCCGGACTGTCTGGCTCCCCGGTGTAATGAGCCGGAAAAAGCAGATGGTTCCCAATCTGGAAAAGGCATTTGCCTCATAATTTTCAGAAACATTGATCCTTGCGGCCGGGGTATGTCCCCGGCCTTTTTTGTTTTAGAGTGCTTTCTGTTCTATACAATCATAATGGTTTTTGGTGTAATGTAGCTTCGTGAAAAAATGTTGAATTTTGAGTGTTGAGTTTTAAATTGGGGAACAAAAAAATTTTCTCTGCGAACCTGGCTGATTTGACAGAAATAAAATAGAGAATTATGGAGGAAACTATATGAGGCAGGACCTTAAAGAGCGTTTTATAGATGGACAGTTTAAATTCATGGATGAGGATTTTGAGGGCTGCATTGCCGTGTTTACAGAGGTATTGGAGGCGGACCCTCAATGCGCCAAGGTGTATCAGGCAAGGGCCATAGCATGCCTGAGATTAAATGATACTGATGCGGCAATTAAGGACATTGACACTGCAATAAAGTGCGAACCGGAAAATGCCCGCCTTTACTACCACAAAGGGGGTATTTTATTCAAGGCGGAGCTTTGGGATGAGGCACTGAAGTGCTTGACACAGGCAATCGACCTTTCTCCTGAATATGCCCCTGCTTACGTACTAAGAAGTGAGGTCTATGAACGCTTAGGTGATAAAGACGCAGCGGGTTTGGACACAAATAACGCTATACAACTCAGGAAAGAATCATCAAATGTCGTAGATTGGTAAGCTTTAATAATAACCGTTCACGGGGTTACAACGCCTGTTTTACATTAACCCACCAAACTGTAAGCGTTTACAGGGTGCTGCAGATGCGAGGCGGAGGGTACGCAGACGTACTTCCTGTACTTCAAGTGCCCGACAACAAAGTAAGTGCGGTGCCCTGTAAACGCTTACAGTTAATAGTGCCACTTGAGTCCCAGGTAGGCCTCAAAGGGAGCGGCCTCTATCGGGCTGTATGTGCCCGGCACTCTGTAATGTCTGTTGAACATGTTCTTCAGCGCCAATTGTATATCAAGATTTTGAAATAAGACATCGCGGGCGGTAATAGTGGTATCCAAAAGCCATTGAGGCGTTGTAGAATAACGTAGCTCACCTTTTTTATAATAGGAGCTCATAGAATCCGCATATTGCAGACGGGCAGAGAAATCTAATCGATCCAGAGGAGTCCATAGGAATCCAACATTGAACAGGTTTTTTGGCCCAGTGTCAAAAGGTGTTTCCCAAGAAGAATAGTGCTTTTCCTTTGTACCGTCTGGTCTGATAAAGACGAAATCAAGGACCTTGTATTTCTCGTCATCCCCATCCTGGGATAATAAGGTTGCATTGCTCCAAAACCGGAGACTGCGTAATAACTGCCACGAGACATCGAGTTCTCCTCCATAGATGTCTTCAGACCCGGGTTTTGAAAAACCTCCATAGGGTTCTTCCTGGATATGATGACGAATCTCATTCCAGAAAATTGTGGCTGAAAACGAAAATGACATAGAAGGATGACATGCAAAGTTCATGCTGAGATTTTGTATTTGTTCCGGGTCAAGGTCATTCCGGCCTACCAGTTCCTGATTATATGGAGTTCGATAGGCAGTGCCATAGAGTAGCTTCAGATACCAAGATGGTCTTGGGAACCAACTGATTCCCATATTGTGACTTATTGTCTGATTATACTGGCTATGGTTGTCCAGTCTGAGGCCCAGCCAGGCATCAAGATGGTTCCAGTGATGCCGAACCTGGCAAAAAATAGACCCAAGCGAAGTGTTGAAATCCTCTTCCTCTATAGACGGTGTAAAGAGCGTATTCCCAGGCTTAAGGTAGTCAGCAAGAGTGTCTTTTCTTACTATGGCATCGGTAATTTTATTGTATCTGTATGACGCCCCCACGGTAAAAAGCCCCTTGGTATCCCATAGTTCCCTGTCATACAAAATTTCTACGAATGATACATGGCTCTTGGGGTTCCAGGATAGGTCTATTTCTTCTTCTTTATAGTCCAACTCGTTGTAATAGGCATTGAATCTCAGACCTGAATGATCCATAGGCCTTTCCATCTCGAGACGCACAAAATTGAATGGCGACTCCCGTTTCCCTGCCCAGTTGAGATCCGTTTCGGGCTCCCCCAGTACATAATTACGCTCTGCATCAGACCACCTGCCTGATATGTGGAGCCATTCCTGCCAGGAAAAGTTCAGTACAGCCTCCAAGTATTTGGAATCATCCACCTCTGAAAGTCCCAGCCGCTCGCCGGGGGGAACAGGGCCGGATTCGTCTCTTCCGAACCTTACTACATTATACTTATTCTGTATGGGCTTAAGTCTTGTTGCACTGATTGACAGAAATGCCTCCCAGAGCCCTGCATTTTTCCCCCAATTGAAATTGAAATCTGCTTCGTGGTCTGGAGTCCCTCCGCGCAGATTTAATTCCACTCCATCAACGTCTCTGCCTTGTTTGGGAACTATGTTAACTATTCCTGCAAAGGCATCCGGACCCCACAGGACCGAACCAGGCCCCCGTATTACCTCTATACGTTCTATAGGGCCTAATGAAAGTTCTTCGTCCAGGGGATTAATGGTTTTTGTATTGTCTGATGTTAAGGGGACCGAGTTGTAAAGAAAAAGGATACTATTTGATACCCCCCTGAGATAGGGCTGAGTACCCCATTCCCTGGACGACATATAAAATCCCGGCAGCATGGACAAAGCCTCTCCAAGAGTTCGGACCCCATTACGCTCAAGGTCTTCCTTTGTGATTACCTGGGCCACGGCAGGTGCCTGTTCCACAGGCTCTGCCTTCCTTGATGCAATAGTAAGCACTGACAGGTCTTCACCTACAAAGAGAAGGGATGTATCTATAGCCCAGGCGATTTGAGCGCCGGCCAAGAGGAACGACAGTATGGCGATGACCTGCATCAGAAACGCAGGCATGTTTTGATATATGAAAGAAATCCGGCTGTTGGTTATCAACTATATGTCTCCAGTTGCTTTACCCTGGTTCTGAGCTTTGAACGGGTGAGGCCTAATAGTCTTGCTGCAGCACTTTGGTTGTTACCGGTCATTTCCAGGGCCTGACGTATAAAATCACGTTCCAATGTTTCAAGGGCCAGACCGCCTGAGGGAAGGTCCCAGGCTTCAACAGTTCCGATCCGCACCTTGTTGGTTCTCAAGAAAGATAGGTGTTCTGTAGTTACCAGTTCTTCCCCAGCCAGGATAACGGCTCTCTCCATGGCATTTGCCAGCTCCCTCACATTCCCGGGCCAGGCATGGTCCATTAGGATCCTTTTAGCTCCTTGGGTAAGGAGAGGTCTTTCTGAAGGCCGTTCCCGAAATTTCCGCATGAAATGCTCTGCCAATGGTACTATGGCCTCCATTCTTTCCCTTAATGGAGGAATGCGTAGTGGAAAGACATTAATTCTATAAAACAGATCCGACCTGAATTTCTCCTGTTTCACCAGGGAGTCAAGGTCCTGATTTGTAGCACAAACTACTCTAACATCCACTTCAATCGGCTCATTTCCACCAACACGCTGGATGATTTTTTCCTGAAGGGCCCTTAGGAGCTTTGCCTGGGCCTCTAGGGGAAGATCCCCTATCTCATCCAGAAAGAGGGTTCCACCATTTGCATACTCGAAAACCCCCTGTTTGCGTCTGTCTGCCCCGGTGAAGGCCCCTCTTTCATGGCCGAACAAAATGCTTTCTACCAGGTTTGCTGTTATTGCCGCACAGTTGACCGTCACGAAACGTCTTTGGGCCCTAGGGCTATTCTGGTGGATGAATCTCGCTACTATCTCTTTACCTGTACCGGATTCGCCGGTAATCAGGACAGTTGTACCTGCCTTTGCAGCCACTTTTTGGGCCATCTCTAAAAGATGCTTCATAGCTTGTGACACACATACCATGTCGGCATCTCCTACAGCTCTATTCAGTTCCTCCTTGAGTTCTCTGTTCTCCGTCAGGATTTTTGATACACCCAGAGCCTTCTCTACTGTCAGTATTATGTTTGATTCCTCGAAGGGTTTGGTAATATAGTCCACAGCTCCTCTCTTCATGGCCTCGACAGCGGAGTCAATAGTGGCGTATGCAGTGATGATGATGACCGGACAAGGGACTTCCATTGCCTGGATATGGTCGAGCAGGGTGAACCCATCCATTCTTGGCATGCGTATGTCTGAAATAATCAGATCGTAGGCCCTTTCCTGAACCATTGCCAGGGCTGTTTCACCGTCTTGAGCCCCTTCCACGTTGTGTCCCTTTAGACCCAGCATAATCTTCAGGATATGTCGCATTTTGGATTCATCATCAACTATCAATATGAAAGCCATAATTCCTTTAGCATCTCCTTCAATCACCAAATTACTAAATCACCCAATCACTAAATATTTACGTTTCTCTACATTCAAGCCGTATTTCAAAGATCGTCCCCTTGGGATGATTCTTCGTGAAACTCATTTCACCTCCATGGATCTCGATGATCCTGGCAGCATAGGCCAGCCCCAGACCTGTGCCTTTAGCCTTAGTAGTATAAAAAGGTTCAAGTGCTCTCTTTTGCGTCTCCTGGTCCATCCCCTTTCCGGTATCTGCTATCTGAGTAATCCAATTACCATGAGATAATCTGCTTTTTACCAATACATGCCCATCAGTGTCACTTTCTTCGCAGGCGTTTTTGATAATATTGAACAGGGCTTGAGAAAGCATGTCCAGATCTACTCGTGACAGGCATTTTTCTTCGGAAATATCAGCATCAATAATAATACCCTTTTCTTCCCATTCCAGCATCAGTCGTTGTATCAAGTCTTTCATCAAAACGTTTAATTCTACTTTTTCGAATATGGGTTTTCGAGGCCTGGAAAAGTCCAGAAAATCCTGGATGAGCCGATTTAGCCTTTTTATTTCTTCGTCTACATATTCAATCATGGTGGATTTAATCACATCATCAACATCCTGTTTTTTAAATATATCTAAGGCCCCCTTAATGATTCCCAGAGGGTTTTTGACCTCGTGAGCCACTGTAAGTGCAAAGTGGCCTACCTCGGCCAGGGCCTTTTGCTGAATCATCTCCTGGTATGTTTCTTCAAGGCTCTTGCGACTCTCGGCCAGAGAGACCAACATGTGGTTAAATGCCTCAGCAAGTTCGTTGGTTTCCGGCAGTGAGCCTGGTTCAATACGGGCGTTCAAGTCCCCTTTTGCTACTATTCTTGAAGCCTTAACAAGTTCTTTCAACGGTGCTACCAGTGAACGGCTGAAGAAGAAAGAGGCCAAGAGCCCAACGGCTGCAAGACCAATAACAACTACAGCGTATCTTGTCCTGAGTTTGGCCAGCAGCTCGTCGATTCCTGAGGTAGTGTAGACTACGTGTACTCTACCGAGGATTTGATTTTGTACTGATGAGCCCCAAAAGGCCTGGTTTTCCTCCTGTTGTCTAAGCCGTATTTCGGCAATGGCCTCTTTTGAGTGAGTGTGAAGACCGGATTCCACCTTTACCAGAATCTCACCCTTTGCATCTTCTATGAGGACTTGAACGACGTCTTTTTCTGAGAGGAGGTTGTTTGCCAGACGCTCAAGCATCTTTTGATCACCTATGAGCACGCCCAATTCAGAGTTAAGGGCTAAATATCTGGCCAGAAAGGCCATTCGGTCTTCAAATCGAATACGCAAAAAAGTTTCACCCAGGTGGGCCCCAACCAGGCCAAGGGTAATTGTTGTGGCACCGAGTAAAAGCAATACCCCCAGTAGCAACCTCTGCTGAAAGGTTAAGGCCCTCATGGCATTTCTCCTACAGACCCGGATGCCCCAACGCTGCCTAAGTATTCAGTAATCGTCTTCCATGTCCTTTCATTCCATTCTATCTCAAAGGGAGGTGAGGAAAGGCCGCACTGAGAACCAGACAGGATATCTTTTGCCAGTTTGGCACCTAAAATCCCGACTCTTTCATAATCTATGTTAAAGGCCAGAACCGCCCCTATTTCTGTGAAGAAGTGGTTATAGCCTACAGCTGCAATTCCATGGAGCAGAGCGTCTTTAACCAGATGTGATAGTAATGCCATTGAAATTACAGTAGAATCAGGAATAAACAACAAAGTGTCTATATTTTGATATGCTGCGGAAAGGACCTTTGTGATCTCATGTCTCTTGTGAACAGGTAAAGGTATGACACTGATCCCGAGATCAGCGCCTTCTTTTTGCGCCTGTTCGATCCATTCCCTGTTTTCCACGGGATTGTAAAGGATTCCAATTTTTCTTCTTTCCCCGAGCCGCTGTTTTATCAGGTATATCTGATCCTTAATGGGTATCCTCAGATCCACTCCGCATAGTTCGGGATCTGCCAGTAGTTTTTGCGGATCAAGGACCATTAGGGCAATTTTTTTATCGTCAGGATTTAACGTTGACCAAACAAGGATAGATGCTTCCGGCCCTATGGCTATTACCAGGTCATAGTGTTTCTGGTTTAAATGATGGCGTATGAGTTCCGGATTTGAATTTAGATAGTATGTTGTTAAGGGTTGTCTGAATCTGGAACGTAGCCCCTCAAGGGCCATTACATAAGGTCTGATCTGCGAAGAAACTATTACTGTTATATTTGTGTTATTCTCCTTTGCGTGGAGCGGACTCAGGAATACTGACCACAAGAGAAATGCCAGGATAGTCCCTTTAATCTTTTTGGGAACTATGGCATTTTTTTTCATTGCTTAAAATGTTTCTTGTTTTTAATTGCCCAAAGAATCTGTTGACAGAACCCCCTGATCATTTTTGCTTCCCGGGCTCTGAGTTCCTGCCTTCCCAAGAGTCGTCTCGCATTATCTGTCCAGTATTCCGGATTTTGAGAGTTAGTCAATTCAACGGCCATAAATGTTTTCTTCAAATGTTTATACATACCCTCAAGCTCCCTTGTGGTGGCGAGCTTTGGGTAGACCTTTTCCTCATAGCCTTTGGCTATAAATAACTCATAACATAATATCATAACACTTTGGGCCAAATTAATAGATGAAAAAGCTGTTGTAGGTATGTTAACAAGAGACTGGCAAAGTCGTAACTGGGAATTTGTTAGTCCACATTTTTCTGAGCCAAATAGAATAGCAATACGGTTTTTGGGGCCCAGGTCAATCAGTCTTTTTGCTATAGTCCGGGGAGTATGAGTTGGTAAGCGTTGCCGGCCAGTCCGGGCCGTCGTACCCGCGACATGCTGGAATGGGCCTAAAGCTTCCTCAAGATCATCAAAAAGGAGCATTGTTTCTATTAGGTCTGCTGCCTCATGTGTGGCCATCTTAAGCATCTTTTCCATGTCAGGCCGATATGGGCGGACAACGATTAACTGAGGGATACCCATATTGTGACAGCATCGGGCAGCAGCCCCAATATTTTCCGGATAGCGGGGTTCGTTAAGGATCACGCAGAAATTATCTAAATCTGCTTTCATTTGAATGCATTTAATCCCTTAAATTATAAATTCGTAATCTCTAAATTATATCAAATATGGCTGAATTAGAAAAATTTATCTTACGTATAGACCCTTCATCTGTCTATTTTTTTCGTTTCATTCTTGAAGGATATGATAACATGTTCATGCTCAGCACTGTTGACCAACGTGCAGGATTGGTTGAGGTGCGGGCAGTAAAGGGCTCGGTAAACGACCTTTTACTTATCCTTAGATCTCTGAAATCCATCATAGGCCTTAATCGTATGGACTCAAGATGTAATGCTTGGATAATGGAACAACTGATGATTTAATACGGAAATGAAACTATTAAATTTCAACAATGTGAATGCCGCCAGCTCACGGTATAGAGGGCGCAAAAAGCTCTACCTCGCTACCTTTGGCTGTCAGATGAACGTTTATGACTCCCAAAGGATAGCTCAGATCCTCCACGAGAAATACGCGCTGACATCAGAAGTTGACAATGCGGACCTGATCCTTATAAATACTTGCTCAATCAGGGAAAAGGCGGAAAACAAGGTCTACAGTCTTGTTGGCCGCTTTAAAAAGCTCAAGAAACAAAATCCCGGTCTGATTATTGGTATAGCAGGTTGTGTTGCCCAGCAGGAAGGTGATCGTCTTTTAAAACGTCTGCCATTTATTGACCTGGTATTTGGACCACAGTGCCTTTACGATTTGCCTGACATGCTAAAGCACGTAGAAAGCGGCATGGGACCTGTCTTGCGTACTGAACTCAAGCATGATTTTTTGATACCCATGGTCACTGCCCCTCTGCCTGAGCCCAACCCTGTCCAGGCATTTGTGACTATCATGCAAGGTTGTGACAATTTCTGCGCCTTTTGCGTGGTTCCCTATGTACGGGGACGCGAAGTCAGCCGCCCATCTGAGGATATCCTGGCTGAAATAAAGCAAATACTGGATGAAGGGGTAAAAGAAGTTACGCTCCTGGGCCAAAATGTAAACTCCTATGGCAAAAAAGCAGGTGCCACCCACAGTTTTCCCGGTCTTCTCCGTATGGTGGCTGAAATTCCTGGTTTAGAACGTCTGAGGTTTACAACAAGTCATCCGAAAGATATTTCCCTTGATTTAATGAAATGCTTCAGGGATCTTGATACCCTGTGCGAACACCTGCACCTGCCGGTGCAATCAGGTTCCACCACGGTCCTAAAACGCATGAACCGCCATTACACTAGGGATCAATATCTGGCAATAGTGGATAAGCTCAGGTCTTTCTGCCCGGACATTACTCTCACTACCGACCTGATTGTGGGATTTCCCGGTGAAACTGACAGAGACTTCAAGGACACCATATCCTTGCTTCAGGCTGTAGAATTCGATCAGATTTTTGCCTTTAAGTACTCACCTAGACCACTTACCCGTGCGGCCCGGTTTGATAATCATATTCCCGAAAAAATCAAGGCGGAACGTCTTGAAGCAGTATTTGAACTTCAGAAAAAAATCGGGCTTGTGCGCTACAAATCTCTGGAAGGCCAAAAAAAGGAAATTCTTGTGGAAGGCATCAGTAAAAAAAATCCGGAGGAGCTCAGAGGTAGAACTAGAGGCAACCATGTGGTAAACTTCTCTGGACCTCAAGAACTTATTGGAAAATTCATTACTGTGAAAATAATCAAGGCATGTTATCATTCTTTAAGGGGAAAAATCTGATCCCTTGAAAAGAGAGACTCAGAAAATTAGAATCTAAATTAGGCGGTTAGCCTCTAGCAGTTAGCTATTAGCTTAATGATTATCGGTCTGCCGCCCTGACAAGCAGGATGTTCTGCTATTACAAACTTTCACCCGTTGGGTGTTATTTCTAATTAACGTAATGCCTTGATTTTTCAAAGCTAAACGCTAATGGCTAACAGCTAATCGCTCAACTCGGAGAAATCATGTCAAATATTGCCATGTATGTACACGCAATAACCTTGGATGCTGATTCCAACTCTCCAATACTTATTCTGAAAGAAAAAAACGGGGAAAGAACCTTGCCAATCTGGATTGGTCTGTTGGAAGCCACCGCAATTGCCACAGAGATGGAAAAGATCGAATTTGCAAGGCCGATGACCCATGATCTTTCAGTAAATCTTTTAAAAAAAATGGAGATAAAGATACCCAGGATCGAGATATCCGATCTCAAGGATAATACCTACTACGCCATGATAACTCTCAAGCAGGGAGACCGCGAGCTAACTGTAGACGCAAGGCCAAGTGATGCGGTGGCCATTGCCCTGAGGGCTAAGGCTAGGATTTTTGTAAATGAGTCTGTTCTCAAAATAACTCAACCCACTAAAGGGACAATAATAAGAAATGGAGAAAGAACTCCTGAGGAAGAAGAGAGGTGGGGAAAAATCCTGGAAGAGATGGATCCCGCCGCAGTTAGGTATAAGATATGATTACACTGCAAAAACCTGAAATGTTGATGTTTGACCTCCACTGCCACAGTCTTTTCAGTGATGGAGAGCTTATACCTTCTGAGTTGGTAAGACGTGTGGAAATCCTTGGCTATAAGGCTATAGCCATTACTGATCATGTCGACTCTTCTAACTTTGATTTTATAATTCCCCGATTGATCAAAGCAGCAAAAGACATCAACCGTTACAGCTCAACAAAACTCATACCTGGTGTGGAGATTACCCATGTTCATCCTGATCTGATTGCCCCCTTGGCAAAAAAATCCAGGCATCTGGGAGCTGATATACTGATCTGCCACGGGGAAAGCATTGTTGAACCTGTATGTCCGGGGACTAATCGGGCCGCTATTGAGGCAGGCATTGATATACTTGGTCACCCAGGACTGATCTCTGGAAAAGACGTGGAGCTGGCAGTCCGAAATGGTACTTTTCTTGAAATCTCCGGCAGGAAAGGTCACAGTTTCACAAATGGCCACGTAGCCAAGCTTGCCAAAGCTTATGGCGCAAAGCTTATAATCAACTCGGATGCCCACGCCCCTGAAGACTTTATGAGCGCTGAAAGGGCACGGCAAGTAGGGCTTGGCGCAGGGCTTAACTCAGAGGAAGTTGAGTCAATCTATGAAGTGGCCTGGAACTGGGTCCGTTCCTTGATCTGAGCTTATATCCGTCATACCTTTTTGAAACGAGCCTCAGCTCAAATACTCATGTATAGTCCGAGCCAACTTTTTGGAAATCCCCGGCACTTTACTGATTTCTTCCGAGGATGCCTGGCGCACCCTGGTCAGACTTCCAAAGTGCCTTAAGAGCGCCTGTTGCCGTTTTGGACCCACGCCTGAAATCTCACTGAGACGTGAACGTAGTCTCTTGGCATCCCGTCTTTTCCGGTGAAAATTAATCCCGAACCGGTGGGCCTCATCCCTCACCTGTTGCAGGAACAACAGTACCGGATGATGCCGTGGCAAAATCAAGGGCTCAGACCATCCGGGACGGAAGATCTTCTCACCTTCATCCCTGATCTCCTTGGCAAGGGCCACAAGATCAAATTCTCCCAAAAAGCCCGCGGAATCCGCCGCCTCAACTGCTTGTCTGAGCTGCCCACGGCCTCCATCTATCAGAAAAAGATCTGGCAAATTTTTTCTCTCCTTCCCCCTGGCGATTCTCCTTATCATTACTTCCCTGATCATTGCGTAATCGTCTGCACCTCTAACTCCTTTAATATTGTAATGTCTGTAGTCTTTTTTATTCGGTTGACCTTTGTAAAAGGCCACAAGGCTTCCGATAGGAAGTTCTTCTCCTGTTATAGAGATATCCACGCCTTCGACTTTTTCAGGTGCATATTTTAGATTCAGCACATCCATCATAATACCGGCCTTTTCCTGCCATGCTTCGTGTTGCCTCTCAACGGAAAGCATGGCCTGCCCGGCATTTGTTTCGGCCATCTCAAGCAGCCTACATTTTAGACCTCTTGCAGGCCTTATGAGC
The DNA here is from genome assembly GCA_964646435.1 of uncultured Thermodesulfobacteriaceae bacterium. Lineage (GTDB taxonomy): Bacteria > Desulfobacterota > Dissulfuribacteria > Dissulfuribacterales > UBA3076 > UBA3076. The sequence continues at coordinate 7,559 of CAZYEJ010000014.1, read as the reverse complement.
AATACTGTTCTGCCTGCCGTGTCAAATAGCCATTCTGAAATCAGACCTGAATCATCCAGCTCTTTTGGAAGAATTATCTCTTTTGGCACAGGACTCTCTTGATAAAATTGACGAATGAATACAGATAGTATTTCTTGATCTGTCTCCTCAATAACCCTGCTCAAATGGTGTATCTCCTGGCCCTGCACCACTCCGTCCCGCACCCTGAGTACAGCCAATATTGAGATATCTCCGTTGCGAGCGAGGCCGATAATGTCCCAATTGGCGTGCATGTCTGCCACTATTGACTGTTTCTCAGCAACTTTCTCAATGGCATAGATCTGATCTCTCAGGACCACGGCTTTCTCAAACTCAAGTGCCTCTGAGGCCTCCTCCATCTGTGATCTCAAAATCTTAAGAAGCGGACCTGTCCTGCCCTTGAGGAATAGCTTTACCTGCCTTACCTGATCAGCATAATCCTTTTCTGATATAGCCCTCACGCACGGGGCCGAACAGCGCCCGATCTGATGTAACAGGCAGGCACGAACCCTGGTCCTCATGGATCTGTCAGAGCAAGTTCTAAGCCCAAACAAGGAGGAAATGGACCTCAGGGTCTCCCTCACTCCTTTTGCAGAAGGATAAGGGCCGAAATAGAGTGCCCCGTCTTTTGCCCTGCGGCGAACAACGCTCAGGCGGGGGAACAGCTTCTTTATGTCAAGTTTGAGAAAGGGATAAGCTTTGTCATCCCGGAGCACGACATTGTATTTGGGCCGGTGTTCCTTTATGAGCAAGGCTTCAAGTATAAGTGCCTCTTTTTCAGTAGCTGTGACTATAATCTCAAATGAACCGGCCAGATTCATAATCAAGCATGTCTTCGGCAATACAAACGAACCAGGCCTCAGATATGAGGCTAGCCGTTGCCGCAGGTCCCTGGCCTTTCCAACATACAGGACAGTATCCTTTGGGTCTCTGAAGAGATAGACACCTGATGCATGGGGAATTGTTGCTAAGCTAGTAATATTTGAAATCTCAAAACGGACCGGCTTCACCCTTATTTTACCCCTTGGGGAAATCATAAGCGTTCACGGAATGTCGTGCCAGACCATATCTGATAACTCTTCTATCAGTTTGTAAATATCTAACCTCCCAAATTTCCAATTTCAAGCCGTACACCGGGTGGAGTCAGTGCTTTGCTATGAAGTTGGTCGTTTTTCCCATGCCTATAGGATTTAACGGAGTTAGTTTAATAATTTAATTGACGTTGATTTAATTATCTGAAGAGGAGTTGACCCACAAGGAGAAATTGAAAAGGCAAGGCCAACGATCTTTCATCTGCCAAGAGTTTGATTTGTTATTTGGGGTACTACCGGCTTGGCGTCAACGGGAAGGAATTGGCCCGGTATTTCGGTCCCCATGCAAAAAATAATGCTTGATCTGTTGGCAAATTTACGGTAATAATGCTGACTATGTTTACACGTGAGCTAAATAAAATGGAAACCTCAGCTTTTTTGCTTGGGCCAAGAGGAACGGGAAAATCCACCTGGATTCAGAAAAACTATAAGAAGGATAATGCCGTTGTTTACGATCTTTTGAACACCACGGAATTAATCCGTCTCAGCCGGGATCCGTCCCTGCTTTACCAGGAAACCGCTCATTTACCTTCCGGTTCATGGGTTATCGTAGATGAAATTCAAAAAGTGCCTGCCTTGCTCAATGAGGTACACAGAATAATTGAAGAGAAAAAAATCAGATTCATTTTATCCGGATCAAGCGCACGAAGACTGAGAGAATCCGGAGTTAATCTGCTGGCCGGCAGGGCTCTTACTTACAACCTTTTTCCTTTGGTGTCCAAAGAAGTCGGTTTTGAACTTGATTTGGACAAGCAGATCGCTTTCGGTATGCTTCCAAGTTCATTTTTAGCAGCAAATCCTAAGAAATACCTGCAGGCATACACAGAAACCTATTTGAAAGAAGAGATCAGGGAAGAAGCATTAACAAGAAATTTTGGCAATTTTGCCCGCTTCCTGGAAATAGCCGCCCGTCAAAACGGACAGCTCACCAACACAACGGCCATCGCGAGAGATGCAGGGGTGGCACGACAGACAGTTCAGGGCTATTTTGAGATATTAATCGATACGCTGATCGGCTATTGGCTCGCCCCCTGGAAACTTAAAAGGACCACCAAGCAGGTGAGCCATCCAAAATTCTACTTTTTCGATTCCGGTGTGGTCAGGGCCTTGTCCGGTCGACTGCCTTATCCTGCAACACCTGAAGAATCAGGGCCATTATTCGAATGTCTTATAATCAACGAAATAAGAGCATACGTTCACTACATAGAGCTGGATTACCCTCTGTATTTCTGGAGAAGTCAGAACGGAGTAGAAGTGGATATCCTTCTTGAAACGTCAAAAGGTTTTGTAGCCATCGAGCTGAAAAACGGCACCAGATGGGAGAAAAAATTCAACCGGGGGATGCACAGATTATCAGAGGAAATAGGCAAAAATAAAGTTACATGTTTTGGAGTTTTTAGAGGTGAAAGGCACATCATGATCGATAATGTCATGATCTATCCTGCGCTTGATTTTTTAAGACGTTTATGGAGTGGCGAAATAATTGATGGATAAATTGTAAGCGCCAATTAAACCCCACCTATTCGGTCCTGTGCGAATTCCGGAATCCCGTCCCCAAACTCGCAGGTGACGGAGCAAGCTTGCTTGTGCAGACACAGAGAAATGCCCCGGATACCGCCATCAGGCAATGACATATAGCCGATCGCAAGTTAGAATATCAAATTTTTAACGCAAGGAACGGCATTATGGATGAAATAGGCACTAAAATAAAATATTTGATTGATAGAATTTCATGTTTTGAATCAAGAAGATGTTCAAACAATTTTTTAAAATTCAACCATTTGTATGGTGTATCTTTAACTGCGCCATAATAGAAATTGAACCCGTCGATATAGATGTAAGTTCTCATAATGATTATATCTATAAATAGCAGGGGCCACCGAAGTGGCCCCGCGCCCTGGGTCGAAACCGCAGGGGAAATTTATCTTTATATAATATATAATCCCATTCATAAATGTTCAAGAAAAATAACAAATCATTCCAGTGGACAGGCAGGGTCGGCGCATTTTTTGTCATTGTCTTAACTTGCAATTTTATAGCTTTTACAAAGGGTTCGCACCCTGCCTGCCGCTGAATTCAGCGTTCGATCTTTAGAAATGATGACCGAGAAAGCTGTTTCAATATTGCGTAGATTAGTTTCTATCATCCGCCGCTTCGTATTCCGTGGCATTTTCCCACAGGATGAAATCCTTTACATCCGCGCAAACGGCGCAGATGTATCAGCATTCGGCCAAAATCGGTCCACTAAAGAACACCGTTTTCCCCCGGTCTCCACATTAATCTTGCTTGCAGCAATGGTAACCGGTTGCGCCATGCCGCCCTACGTAACAAGCCTCGACGAAATTCTTGAACAGGAGGGAATAAACAATCGAGTCCGTTACGGATACAGATGCACGGCAGGAGCGCATCGTGGCGCATCTGAAGAACATAGGGAGAATACAATGGCGGCTCTTAAGGCCGCGGACCAAAACAGCAAATATGCTTTTATAGAGTTCGACGTTCAATACTCAAAAGACAAAAGGATAGTCGTCTATCATGACAAAAGGATGCTCAGATTGTATGGCAACATGAGAGCAATAGGCAATACGACACTTGCAGAACTATCTAAAATAACCTGCGGAGAAATCGCTGCCTATGATGAAGTCATTGGCATTCTAAGAAAGAAACTTAACATTGAAATAAAGTCGCAGGGAGCCAATCAAGAAGACGAGCGCTTGGTCGATGAGATCATAGCTGATATCCAGACCCGCAAACGCGATAACGACGTATTGATAAGCTCCATTTCCAGCGATGTAATCAAGTACGTAAACCGAAATTATCCTGATATACCAACCGGTCAAGTGTTCTGGCTTACATCATCAACATATCTGCATTTCGACGGCCTTACGAAAAAGCTGTACGAGGATATCAGCGCTACCCAGGCAGACTACCTCATGCTGCATGTAGCTAACCTGCGCAATATAGATGACCTGCTCAAGTTCAAACCCAAGGGGAAAACTATTATGTTCTGGGATTTCGACGACACAATATATATAGTACATAAGGACATCTCTGACCGGCTCTGGGGCGATTCCGGCATTAGAACATTTTTTCAGTTTGTGCGATATAAACTTGTTTCACCATTCCAGCGATTCAACCCCGAGAAGTAACTTGGCCATGGAACCAAAGATATAAATGCGTGTGGATGATTCGGTTCAGTACAGAAATGGACTTCGAATCACTGCTTTCACCGCACGCTAAACAAGAACCAGTATGAGCATAATAATGGACAGATTATCATCAATTAGCGGACTCACGGTGAGTCAACAGAAGGAATGGGGCGAAATTGTTGATTCACAGGGTCAATCGCTGGGTGTTATACAGAAACGGTTTTCGTTACTACGGCGCATATATTCAGTGCTTGATAGTTCAGGTAAAGAGGTGTTCCGGTTGTTCGGTCCCATACTGCACCCATGGACATTCCAAATCAGGAATAATAATATTGAGTATGGAAAGATAACAAAGATGTGGAGCGGTCTACTAAAGGAAGGTTTCACTGACGCTGATAATTTCGGTGTAATATTCCCGAAAGAATGGGACAGCAAACTGAAGGCACTCTTTCTTGGTGCAGTGTTTTTGATTGACTTCGTTCACTTTGAAAATAAGAGTAATAACTGAGATGGAGCAGATAATCGGGTAGCCGGGGGGTTTTCTCCCGCCTTCCCCACAAGGAAGGACACAAAGGCAGGGGTAAAGGGTAGTCAGAATTTATTTTAAAAACTCTCCGTGGCAAATAGGAAAGGATACCTAATTTTTTTGGCGTGTTTTTTAACTCCCAGGGCAAGCTGTTGAGCTGAAGAAATAGGTGAATTTCAAGCAGTGCCAGCCCACACTTTTTCCTATTAGAATCTAAAATCTTGTGTGTCTAGGGGACGCTGTGTCTGAGTGAACTTCACGGCTGAAATAATTGTGGGATTGAAGCGACAAAGATCTTCCGAAACAAAAGGGACCGTTAGCCCCAGCCGAACATCTCACTGAACAAAAATACGCCTCATATAAGAGACAGGTCTCCCCGGATAAGGACATTCACCCTGTTGAATTTCCCGAAAGGAACCCTATTCAACAGGGTAAACTTTCGCTACACAACCACAGCATTTACCCTATCTCCAGAACCCTGGGCTTTGTTATGTTGTGCTAACTTACCCGGAGACTGGGCCTTATACCCAAATTATGCACTTCAAATGCCTCGAAAAGAATTTTTAGAATAAAAAACAACCAATTATTTATGGGTAACCCTCAAGTAACAATCCACCTTTTAGGTGAATCGACGTATATAAAATTTCTTCGTCATTTGGAGCCACAAGGGGCTGCCAATCTCGCCGAATTTGCTTTGTGTCGGGCGCTTGAAGTACCAAAGTACGTCTACGTGCCATCCGCCTCGCATCTTCGGCAACCTTGGCAGCTGCATAATCTGGGTTATATGCTATTTCTGTTCGCCTGCCTGTGCGTTGCACGCAGACAGGTCGGCTCACAGCTTTGCACTCCGGCTTCCTTCAGATCTCATCTCACGAGACACTGCCCTTGCCTTCGGCTAGTAGTTTATGTTAAACAAAACTCAAAAGTGGTTCAGCTATGGAGGACTGGTTTGGTCAAGTAAAAACGGATACCCGGTTAAGCAACTTTAGCCAAGACAAAATTTCCTTCAAAACCATTTGGGTTTTTGTAACCCAAGAACGAATGGAGACGATGACAGCGATTTTACCGAAGGACAATTACAGGAGAGAAAATTAAGAAGATAGTTGAAATGTCAAACGGAGCATTTACGAATTTTCCGGACGGAATCGTATAACATATAAAAGAGGAGGTGAGAGCCGGCAAAACGATATGTCAAAAAGGAATGGTGACGGAGTTAATCAAATTCTCTTACGACCGAGAGGTGCTTTATGGAAACAAAAAAGAACAATAAGTTTTTCATCGGGATCGTGATTAGTCTTTTTGTGCTAGTTTTTTGTATCGGCGGAGCGGTTGCCGGTATTGACACGGCTTTGGAAGGGGCAAAAAAGATAGGTGAAAAAGCAGAACAAATCGAGCAAACGAAAAAGGCTTTTTCAACTCCCGAAGAGGAAGTGAAAACTCAAGAAGGTGAACAACGGGAAGCTGAAACAACAGCTGAGAAGTCCGCAAACGAAACTGCGGAAGAAGTAATTAAAGAAAAGGCAACCGAAGCCTTACAAGAAAACATCATGAAAAAAATTATCGGAGATTGAGATCAAAACTGTTGTAAACAAATAGAATTGTCCGGTTTTGTAACAAATAAACTGTCCCATTTTATTTACCATCTATCAGCTGCCCTTTTTCTTTAGGGAACCGCTCCGCCGGAGGCTTCCGTGAGAGCGAAGCGGCCTTGACAATCCGAAGGGCTTGCCTGGTTTTGGCCTGATACAATAAATAAAGCTATTGGTTGGCAGCTATGCTTTTTTTTCAGTTCAACCACCAGAACCAACTTCTTATCATCAGGCCAGAACCAGGTTGTCAAGGCCCGGAGCGGATTACTAAGGCCCAAAGTATCGAAGAAAGGAGATACATTTTCTTTGATTAATGAACTTAAATAACTACCTGGGTGGGTCAAAATTATTGTCCGATAATGGGTCAAAAATAATGGCCATTGACAACAAGCACTTCACCCAAGGATAATCTAATTTTTCCTCTCTACTCGACATCACTTTTTAAATTTGACAATCCATCCCCTCAAGGCATATACAAAAGATCAGCGAATAGCAAGAATCGGTATGGATGAGTTTGGAAGGCCCGGTCGAGCCAGTGTGTGGTGCTTGGGAGCGCCGCTTCGGCCAAAATCGCAAAAAGCGATTTCCTATCAGCTTATCAGCGAAAAAGAAAGTCGGCTTGCCATGTTAAAGGGTGATGAGGTTTTGTTTTAAGGCGTGATATTGCGTGTTTTTTGCGTTAGAATCATTGTTTTGCGAAAAGCGATATGAGATTGCCGAATGTAACCTCAAAAAGGATAAGGAAATGAAGAAATTGACAGGTTTACTTTGTGCATTGGCGCTTTTTTTCCCGGTACCAGTTCTTGCTATTCCAACTTACATATTTCATGACCTCGGAGTTCCAAGTGGCGCCTTTTCTATGGCTTATGGTATAAATGAATCTGGACAAGTAGCGGGTATTTCGGGTGATCATGCTGTAATTTGGGAGAATGGTACAGCGACAATCCTTGGCTTGGGCTACGCTACTGATATAAATGACTTCGGTCAAGTGGTGGGTGGTCATAATGGTGCTGTGCTTTGGGAAAATGGCATAATGACTAACCTGGGTGCTCCCGGAGGTGAACGTAGTTGGTCAAGGAAGACGAATTTGGGGGACGGAGTTAGTTTAATAGTTTAATTGACGTTGATTTGGCGAATTGCTATCATGGTAGCATGCCTCGACACAGACGACTCAATATCCCCGGTG
>CAZYEJ010000013.1:0-41220 GCA_964646435.1 uncultured Thermodesulfobacteriaceae bacterium | reverse complement strand
GAAGGAAAAAAAGGAAAAAATAAAATCGGTACCACTGGCAGGGGCATCGGGCCATGTTACGAAGACAAATCCACCCGCAGGGGAATCCGGCTCTGTGATCTCCAGGATATGGATATTTTTAAAGAAAAAGTAAAAACTATCCTGGAAGAAAAAAACTTCTATCTTGAACATTATTTTAAGGCAGAAACCATTGACCCTGATTTGCTTATTGATCAGTTCCTTGCAATCAGGGACCGGCTTATTCCCTATATTGCAGATGTATCGGTTACATTGTTTGACGGAATCAAAACCGGCAAAACCATCTTGTTTGAAGGAGCCCAGGGAACCCATCTGGATATTGAACACGGAACCTATCCCTTTGTAACTTCTTCTTCAACTGTATCAGGCAATGCTGCCAATGGATCGGGTGTCGGGCCTGGGAACCTGGATGAAATCATCGGTATTGTAAAGGCCTATACCACACGGGTGGGTGAAGGGCCATTTCCCACTGAACTCTTTGATGAAATCGGCATCAAAATCCAAAAAACCGGGGCCGAGTTCGGTGCCACAACAGGAAGAAAAAGAAGATGCGGCTGGCTGGACATGGTTGTATTGAAAAATGCCGTCCGTTTAAACAGCCTTACAGGACTTGCTATTACTAAACTGGATGTTCTGGACGATCTGGATGAAATAAAAATTTGTATTGGGTATGAATACAAGGAAAAAACTTTTCAAGATTTTCCAGCAGAGATAAAAATCCTGGAACAATGCACCCCCATATATGAAACCCATGCGGGCTGGAAACAAAAAACCTCCGGTCTTGTAAAATATGAAAGCCTGCCCGAAAATGCAAAAAAATATCTGGCGCGGGTGTCAGAACTGGCCGATGTCCGTATAAAAATTGTATCGGTGGGCCCTGGAAGGGAGGCAACAATTATAAAAGAAACAATTTTCTAAATTGACTTTTAGTAATTTTTAATATATCTAATGACGTCTTGCAGTCGGGATGTGGCTCAGTCTGGTAGAGCACAGCGTTCGGGACGCTGGGGTCGGAGGTTCAAATCCTCTCGTCCCGACCAGTTTGTTTCCATTTTGTTAATATCTTTTTTTGAATCCAAACAATGAAGGCGGTCAATACATATGACAAAGATAAAAAGGGCACTCATTAGCGTAACTGATAAGGCAGGTGTCGCAGAACTGGCTAAAGAATTTGAGGATATGGGTGTAGAGATCGTATCTACCGGCGGTACGGCGCGAGTAATAAGAGAGGCGGGTGTTTCTGTAAAGGATGTTTCAGATCTTACCGGTTTTCCGGAGATGATGGATGGCCGGGTGAAGACTTTACATCCTATGATCCATGGGGGCATCCTGGCCCTTCGTGACAATGCCGGCCATATGCAACAGATGGAAGACCACGATATTCCTCCTATTGATATGGTAGTGGTAAATCTTTATGCCTTTGAAAAAACCGTTGCCAAAGAAGGTGTGAGTTTGGCTGATGCCATTGAGAATATTGATATTGGGGGACCGACCCTGCTTCGTTCTTCTGCAAAGAACTTCCGGTATGTGACCGTGGTTGTAGATCCATCTGATTATTCAAAGGTGCTTGGAGAAATGAAGGCCAATGATGGAGCCACTACCCTGACCACACGTTTTGAACTGGCCAGAAAGGTTTTTATTACAACCAATAAGTATGATAAGGCCATTGCCGGCTATCTGGAGGGAATTGACCCCCGGAAGGACGCATATTTTATTTAGTGATTTAGTGATTGTCTCGCATGATCTGTGTATCCCTGGCTGAACCTACTTGTGACGCCCTGCTGAAGCGTTTGCAACAGGTGACAGCAAAAGCCGATATAGCGGAGGTTCGTCTGGATACTCTTGCGGATGTGGAATCCCTGGATTTAGTGAATTTAATAAAAGACCGCCCTTGCCCCTTTATTTTTACTAATAGATCCTCCGCAGAAGGGGGTCTTTTTTCAGGTCCGGAAGAGGAGCGAATCAGCCTTTTGGAAAAGGCCATATCTGCAGGGGCGGATTATGTTGATATTGAACTCCGGACAGATCCTGCCTTAAGGGACACTATAGTAAAAAAGGTTCGTGAAACAGGGACAAAGCTCATCATTTCCTATCATGATTTTTCTTGCACTCCCGAGAAGGGAAAATTGATCGAAGTATTTGATTCGGAAAGACAGGCCGGGGCGGACATTGGGAAGATCGTCACCATGGCCGCGGGTCCACAGGATGTCTTGAAAGTTTTTTCGCTGTATTTTAAGGCCCTGGATGAGGGGTTTTCTTTGATAGCCTTCTGTATGGGGCCTTTTGGAAAGATGAGCAGGCTGGCCTGTCTGGCGATGGGGGCTTATCTGACCTATGCGTCTCCAGCTAGGGGTCATGAGGCCGCTCCAGGGCAAATACCTCTTGATGACTTGAGGGCTATGGTTGATTGCTTGAACTCTGAACCCTGAATCCGTGAACGGTGACGAATTTTGGAGATATCTTTTTGGGGGACGCTTATCTTCTTGACTTAATGGGTTTTTTTCTTTAACGTATTAATGCTTTGGAATTTGCAACAGGTTCCCTGAGATTTTTTGGTGTGTTTGTAGAGGAGGGTGTCTCAATATGACCTTAACTAAGGCAGATCTTGTAAGTCGTATATATAGAAGTAAAAGATTGAACAAAATAGATTCTGCTCAAGCCGTAGAGAGCTTGCTCAAGATCATTAAAGATCGTCTTGATGCAGGAGAGAACGTTCTCATTAGTGGTTTTGGTAAATTTTCTGTCAAGGATAAGAGGTCCAGACGTGGTAGAAACCCACACACAGGAGAGGATCTGATTCTTGCTTCTCGAAGAGTCGTGACTTTCAGGCCTTCAGGAGTGTTGCGTCAAAAAATAAACGGAAAGACAGGGAAGTAATTCTGCTCATAATCAGCAATTCAAAATTCAAAATTCAAAATTTAGAATTCAAAATTGAAAATTAGGTGGTGCCGAAGGGGAGATTCGAACTCCCACGGATATACTGTCCACTAGATCCTGAATCTAGCGCGTCTACCAATTCCGCCACTTCGGCTGAGCCGAAATCATTAAATAGACAGTGCTTGCACTTGTCAAGAGGTCATTGTACTGTCTGTTGACTAAATAGTAAATTAATGTTTGGAGCAAAGGCTGCAACCACAAACTGAAGAAGATTTGAAATGAAGGTTTACAAAGGCCTGCACGAGATTAAAAAACCATTTCATCGGCCTGCACTAACCATAGGTAACTTTGACGGAGTACATTTGGGGCATCAGGCCCTTTTCCGCCGGGTAGTGGAGCTTGCAGAGCCAAGAAACGGGGACATGGTAGCCCTTACCTTTGAGCCTCATCCCATGAAGGTCTTAAGGCCTCAAAAGCCACCAAAACTTATTTCAACCATGGACCATAAGGTGGAGCTGATAGCTGATGCCGGAATTGAGCACCTGATCTGTTTACCCTTTACCAAAGAGCTTGCAGGCATGTCCGCCCACGATTTTGTCAATAAAATACTTTACCAGATCATAGGGGTGGAGGACCTGGTCGTGGGTTATGATTATGCCTTTGGCAAGGGCCGGCAGGGAAACATATCTTTACTCCAGGCCATGGGCTCCAAGCTTAGATTTAACGTACATATTATCTCCCCTGTTTATGTGGAAGGTATGGTAGTCAGCAGCACTAATGTCAGGGAATACGTGATCCTGGGCGAGATGAAAAAAGTCCGGCTCCTCCTTGGAAGGTATTACCAGGTTCATGGAATCGTACAGGAAGGAATACGTCGAGGCGGTCCGGTCGTAGGTTTTCCCACAGCAAATCTGCGCATTGACAAGGAGGATCTATGTCCCAAACCTGGGGTCTACATAGTTCAGGTTATCCATCAAGACCAGTGCTATGGAGGTGTGATGAATATCGGGTACAATCCCACCTTTGGCGGACAGGAACTGGGGGCCGAGGTCCATATATTCGACTTTGGAAAGGATATCTACGGTCACCCGATTAAATTGAATTTTATCCAGCGGTTGAGGGATGAAAAGAAATTTCCCGGGCCAAAGGAACTGGCTGGACAGATCACAAAGGATGCAGAAGCAGCGCGTCTCGTCCTTGCCAAAGGGAAAGGCAATATGTAGAGGCAGGCCTACGTGCCTGCCCAATCGCAGGCTATCCAACAAAAAAAGGGTAGCCATTGGCTATCCCTTTTTTTTGTTAAGATTTGATGTTTAGATTGTGCTAGACTTCCTCAACGGTGATGGCGCCTGTTGGACAGACCTCTACACAGGTCTCACAGCCCAAACAGTCTTCCATCCTGGCGATTACTGGCCTTTCGTTCTCTTCGTCCCAGTCAAATACTTCAGACGGACAGTTGCCCACACACTCCTCATCGCCTTGGCATTTATCAAAATCAATGGTGACCTCAAACATAACTTCCTCCTTTTTATGATAATCAGTAAGCCCACATATCTTGGCTTTTAATTACTTGGTCGTTCATATAGACGATGGACGATCTTTTTGTCAACCCCTGTTCATATGAAATATTTATCATTTTTCATTTTGTAATTTACACTTTTCCCAAAGGTAATTATTCAGTTTGAAGACTGAAGGCTGAAGACTGAAGTATTTCAACCATCTCGCAACGATCGAATAGAGATAAATCCTCTAAACTAATACTGCAATCTCGTCAGCCAACTCAAATGCCCGCAGTTTTGTGTGATCACGCATGATTTGTCCCTATTAGCCTTTTACCTTCAGTCTATTCACCTGAATAGTTACAACTACTTTTGACTTGTCGTGAAGGATGCCCGATATTCGATAGCGATCTTAACCAGGCGGGTGGCCCATTCAGGGCGCTCAAGGGCGTGGATGTGGGTATAGGTCCCAAAGATATTTTTAAACACTATTCCTTCAAGTTGTCCATCAAAGCCATGTCCCCTTACTACACGGCAGCTTAGTTTTCCTGAATTTTCTTTGTCCACCAGGACCGGTCTGGAGTAATGGAATTCATGGCCTCGCAATATTGTCCCTATATCATAAAAGGGATTTCGGGAGACAACTTCCAAGGCGCTGTAGCCATGGCCGACCGGTTTTTCACCTACAACAAAATCCCAACCGATGGTCCCTGCCATAGGATAGGTCCGCCCTTGCCAGACAAGTTGCCTGCCCAGATACATCAGGCCTCCGCACTCTGCATAGACAGGAAGTCCGCGATGTATAGCCTGACAGAGATCCCTTTTCATGGCTTCATTAGCTGAGAGGCGGGCAGCATGTGTTTCAGGGAATCCCCCACCTATATATAATGCATCGAGTTCCGGCAATCCGCCACCTTGAAGAGAATCTATGAATATGAGTTTTGCCCCGGCTTTCTCCAGGGCTTCAAGGTTTTCAGGGTAATAGAATTGGAATGCCCCGTCCCGGAGCACTCCCACAAGTGGTGTTTGTGACAAAGGGATTTTTTCGGCACACGGGAATAATTCCAGGCCATCTATACTGCCAAATTTCCATTCTTTACTCTGATCAGCGATCTTTGCTAATGTATGGATATCCACTGACTCTGTCACCATACGGCCCAGCCTGTCCAGAGCTTTGGCGGCCTCAGGGTGTTCTTCCCACGGAGTTACACCAAGATGGCGCATAGGGATAGGATCACTCTTCATTCTTGGCAGGGCACCGAGTACGGAAATACCTGTGTATTTTTCCACAGATTGCCTGATAATTGTTTCATGGCGCAATCCGGCGATATTGTTGAGTATCACTCCCTCAATACGAAGTTCCGGATCAAGCCTCTGACAGCCCAGGACAAGGGCTGCGGCTGTCCTTGTCATTTTGGTGCAGTCCAAAACCAAGACAACAGGGGTATCTATCCATTTGGCAAGTTCTGCCGTGCTACTTGAACCGGATTCATCTACGCCGTCAAAGAGACCACGATTACCTTCTATTACACTGATATCAGCGTCTTTTGCCCTGAAGGCAAAGGATTTGCGGATGATTTCCTTGGACATAAGGAAAGGGTCCAGGTTGTAGCATGGCCTTTTGGCTGCCTGAGAGAGCCAGCCGGCATCAATATAATCAGGGCCTTTTTTAAAAGGAACTATTTGAAGGCCCTGTTTCTGCCAGGCCCGGACCAGTCCTAAAGCGGCAACAGTCTTCCCTGCTCCGCCCTTAAGGCCAGCGATGACTAATCTTGGAAAGTTTTCTTGGAGCATGTGACTACAGTAACTCAATATTACGGAGTTTTTCAAGGAAGGCTGATTCTTTTTCAGAATCGCCCAATGCCTTGTAACAGCTTGCAATATAGGGAACCGTTTCTCTTGAATCCGGGAATTTCAGAAGGCATGAAAGCGCCTTGCTAAATTGTCCTAAGTTCATATAGCTGATTCCCAGGCACGTATTCAACGGCTCACTGCCAGGGAAACATTTAATGCCTTCTGATAAAATTCTGATAGATTCATCAAAGGCCCTATTTTTTTGCATTATAATGCCCAATCCCAGATAAGCCCGATGGTCAGGGTAATAACCCAATGCCCTTTTGAACAATTTTTCAGCGGTTTTATCTTTTTCCCTGATGGCGTCGATCCTGGCGTAGTCCCCGTGGCTGAAAGTCATCCCCAGTCTTGAGCAAAAATCTGAATGCAGTTCGTAGAATTCTTTTTTATCTATAAGTTCTATGGAATCAACATAATGGTGAAGATTTCCATAGTATTCACTTCTCAATTTTTCGCCGAAGGCCAATATCGTATCTCTGGACAGACGGGGATCAGTCTCAAAATACATAATATCTTCAATTTGCTGCAGCCAGATATCGTCTGAGACCTTGAATTTTTTCTTAAAATCCGAGTAAAGCGCTGTGCCTGGAAACAGGTCAAGGATATAAAAAATAGTACTCATTGGCTTGATTTTATCCATCAGATCTATTGTCTTTTGAATGGTTGCCCAGCTTTCTCCAGGGGAGCCATAGATGAAATAGGCGCGTGCAAGGATCCCGTATTTAGTAGTCAGCTCAAAGGCCTTTTTAATATCATGGGCCTTAATATTTTTATTCAGGCAATTCCTGATCTTGTCAGAACCACTTTCCACGCCATAGCTGATTTGAATGCAGCCTGCTCTCCTCATCCAATACAATATCTCTTCATTCACACAGTTTGCTCGCGAGATAGCAAACCAGGTGATATCAAGGTTCCTGTCCAGGATTTTTTTGCATATCTCAATCACCCGATCCCCTTTGAGCGTAAAGGTATCATCTGAGACATAAAAAAAATTTATTCCTTTTTTGTAGAGCAGTTCCAGTTGCTCCACAAAGTATTCCGGAGAATGAAACCTGACTTTACGTTTCCAAAATCGGGGTGATCCACAAAACGTACAATTCCATGGACACCCTCGAGACGAGATTACGTGCTGATATTTGAAATATTTCGCAGGATTTGGCAGCTCATCAATATCTTGAATAAATGCGGCATCTTCAGTCCGTAGTATTTTGCCTTTTTTCCTGAAACAGATTCCCTTAATGTCTTCAATATGTTCATAATCTGCATTTTCAATACATTTTACCAGATTTAAAAAGGTGTACTCTCCTTCTCTCATAACAATGAAGTCTATTTCCGGAAAATGGGTCAAGAAATGTTTCCACAGAAAGGTGGCTCCAATCCCGCCAAACACGATCCTGATTTTTGGATTAAGCTGCTTGGCAATTTTGGCGACCTCTATGCCGCCCCAGCGGTTCGCGTGCAAGATGGAAAAACCAATGATATCCGGCCTTTTCCCCCCCAGAATCTCTTTGATTTTTTCAGGCGTTTTATCAATATTGTACCAATTCAATATTTCGACATCATAGTGATTTTCTTTTAGCACAGCTCCTATATAATAAACGCCTATGGGCACGGCCCTTACATTGTAATCCTGGAGTCTGTCTTCAAGGCAGTATGGATATATAAGTAATATTTTCATTTATTTTCTGGTAAGCGTTTACAGGGCACCGCATCTGCTTTGTTGTCGGGCACTTGAAGTACAGGGAGTACGTCTGCGTACCCTCCGCCTCGCATCTGCAGTACCCTGTAAACGCTTACAGTTCGGTGGGCTGCGGTAAAACGGGCATTGTAACCCAGCAAACGGTTACATTTTTTGATACCGTTTTGGGCAAATAGAATAACATAATATTGTATTCAAATCCAGTTTCATCCATAGTTGGTCTTGACATGGAATCACATATTGTCTATAGAGATGTTCATTATGAATTGTCATTCAGAAAATTATGGGAAAATTTTGAATGATTTCAAAGTAAAAAAAGGACAATACTGGCCGGTTCATGCCGCAGGATGGACAGATGAATGTTAATATCCTGTGGGCATGGCAAAAAAATAATTTATGCCTGAAGCCTTAAAGAACAGTACAGATATGAATTTAGAAAAACTTTTGATAAAAAAAAGAGACCGTATCGTAGATAAGTGGATTGATAGCGTCCAAGAGACTTATCCTACTGAGACCGTAGAGTTTTTCAGGCACCAAAGGAATAGGTTTGCCAATCCAATAGGCGCTGCAATTTCCGAAACAATGGGGCCACTTTTCGATGAACTCCTTAACGGAAATAACCAGCAGAACATATCTTCTCTTCTGGACAACATGGTCAGAATCAGGGCGGTTCAGGATTTTGAGCCTTCAGGGGCCGTTGCTATTGTTTTTCTGCTTAAGAAGGTCATCAGGGATGAGTTGAAAAAAGAAGATATAGAGAAAGATGGACTTTTTGAAGACCTGTTGGAATTTGAGTCGAGGATCGACTATTGTGTTCTCCTCGCCTTTGACGTATACATGGGGTGCCGGGAGACGATCTGGAAAAACAAATTGGATGATTTTAAAAAAAGACCATTTGTTACAGAGGGAGTAGATAAGTGTCTCTCTTATATGCTCAAACAAGAGCAGAAGCAGGGTAAAGGGACTGAAGACTGCTGTAATAGTTGCGGTCTAGGGGAGTGAGGTAACGGTAATGGGTGTAAAGCTATCGTTAGGTGTATCTTTAGGCGCGGTTCTGGCAGTTATCCTGGTTGCTTTGGTCGGGGTCCAGGTATCAAGTCTGCAGCCTATCTTCGGGATTTTTGTTCCATATGCGGCATTTGTCATATTTCTTGTAGGATTTGTTTATCGAGTCGTTGACTGGGGGCGGTCGCCTGTTCCTTTTCGCATACCTACTACGTGTGGGCAGCAGAAGAGTCTTCCCTGGATAAAACAGAATAAGCTTGAATGCCCCAGTAGCACACTCGGGGTTATAGGCCGTATGATTCTTGAAGTATGTGCCTTCCGTTCGTTGTTCAGACATACAAAGGCAGAGATGGCAAGCGGCAACATCGTCTATGGTGGTTCAAAATGGATCTGGGTTGGTGCATTGGCATTTCACTATTCTTTTCTTATTATTGCCGTCAGGCATCTGAGGCTCTTCCTTGAGCCAGTACCGTTTTTAATAAATGGGCTGGATCTGGTGGATGGGATGTTCCAGATAGGCGCGCCGGCTCTTTATCTTACTGATTTACTGCTTATCGGTGCCGTGAGCTATCTCTTCGTAAGGCGTCTCATAGTGCCGAAAATGCGGTACATATCCCTTGCTAACGATTACTTTCCGCTATTGTTGATCTTCAGCATAGGCATTTCTGGCATACTTATGCGGTACTTTATCAGGGTGGATATCGTGGGCGTGAAGGAGCTCACTATGGGTCTGGTAACTTTTCATCCGGTAATACCGGAGGGAATCGGCGCGATATTCTTTGTCCATGTGGCGCTTATAAGCACTCTGCTTGCATATTTCCCATTTAGTAAACTGATGCATGCCGGGGGCGTGTTCCTCAGCCCAGGGAGAAATCTGGCAAATACCAACCGTGCCAAGATGCATGTCAATCCATGGAATTATCCTGTCGATATCCATTCCTACGAAGATTATGAAAATGAATTTAGAGAAAAAATGAAAAATGCCGGAATACCAGTGGAGAGGGAATAAAAAATGGCGAATAATCCTAAATACTATGAGTCGCTAAATCTTGATTATAAACCGCCTCGTGGCAACTGGATGGATCGTCCTATTAATATCAAGCCCGGTATTTATTGCTATCCAGCCAGACCAGTTGTGTTAGAAAATGTCCAGATGAACGATCGAAGCGACTGGGGTAAGTACTGGGTAATCGAAGATGAGGACTGGGAGCTCCCTGATGACTGGAAGGAGCGGTTTCTTAATAAAATGAGGGAGATGCTCGACAAGTATCGTACGTTCAAGATATATATGGATATCTGTGTTAGGTGCGGTGCCTGTGCGGACAAGTGTCATTATTTCCTCGGCAGTGGCGATCCGATGAACATGCCTGTTATGCGGGCAGAGTTGTTGAGGTCGATATACAGGGGCGAGTTCACTAAAACGGGTAAGATGCTGGGGCGTATTGTAGGCGCAAGAAAGCTTACTAAAAAGGCGTTGAAGCAGCTCTGGTATTATATGTTTCAGTGCAGTGAATGCCGTCGATGCTCGACCTTTTGCCCTTATGGAATAGATACTGCGGAGATCACCATTATGGCCAGGGAGATCATGAACGAGCTCGGTATGAATATCGCCTGGATACAGGAGTCGGTTTCAAAATGTATCCATACCGGAAATCACCTCGGTCTCCAGCCCCAGGCATATAAAGAGTGTATCGATTGCATGCTGATGGATATTGAAGATAATGTGGGCATCACATTCGAACCCAGCTTCAATAGAAAAGGTGCGGAGATTCTCTTTGTCACCCCATCAGGTGATGTGTTTGCCGAACCAGGTATATATACACTTGCGGGTTATTTGATGCTCTTTGAACATCTTGGCCTTGATTACACATGGAGTACCTATGCGTCCGAGGGCGGGGATTTTGGTTTCTTTACCGCTAATGAAATAGCAAAACGTATGAACGGCAAGATATATAATGAGGCCAAACGCTTAGGGGTCAAGTGGATCCTGGGCGGCGAATGCGGTCACATGTGGCGGGTTTTGAACCAGTATATGACCACATGGCACGGTCCCGTAAATTTTCTTGAGGAGCCGGTCTCCCCTATTACAGGGACAAAGTTCGAGAATGCCAAGGCCCACAAGATGGTCCATATCTGCGAGTTTATCGCAGACCTTATCAAAAACGGCAAGCTCAAGCTGGACCCGAGCCGTAACGACGGTCTGAGGGTTACGTACCATGACTCCTGCAATCCCGCTAGGGGTATGGGATTGCTGGAAGAACCCCGCTACTGCATCAAAAATGTCTGCAACCACTTCTATGAAATGCCTGAGAATACCCTCAGGGAGCAGACCTTCTGCTGCGGGAGCGGGTCTGGTCTGAATGCCTCGGAGAATATGGAGCTCAGGATGAGGGGTGGTTTTCCAAGGCAGAATGCCGTCAGGTATGTCAGAGACAAGTACGGGGTAAATATGCTCGCGTGCATTTGTGCCATTGACAGGGCGGCTTTTCCTGCTGCGCAGCAATATTGGAATCCGGATGTCGGGTGCTGCGGCATTACTGAGCTGGTGGCTAATGCCCTGATCATGGAAGGAGAAGGTCCGAGGACAAATAATCTGCGCGGGTTTGAGATTGCTACATGGGAACCAGAACCATAGTTAGTGTTCAGGGAAGAGACAATAGTACTGTGCGAGGAAGAGATCCCGGGTAAGGAGGAACAAGAGGATGTATGATGCTTGGAAGATCTTAGTAGGGCTTGCTATCTTTTTGGGCCTGTTTACCTTCGCATTCTGGATGAATGCGGTAAATGCTGGGAGTGTGGGGAAGGCCGCTCCTGTACCAGAGCCGAAGATTGATACGCCGGAGATCAATAGAATGGCCAAGGACGAAAGGAAGTGTGTGGAGGACAAGCAATTCATGCGGACCACGCACATGCAGCTAATTAATGACTGGCGTGATGAGGCCCTTAGGGAGAATAACAGGGAGTATATCAACGAGAAGGGAGTAAAGTACGTTATCAGCCTTCAGAATACATGCATGAAGTGCCATTCCAACAAGAAGGAGTTTTGTGATAAGTGCCATGATTATGCAGGGGTTTCGCCTTATTGCTGGGATTGTCACATAGTGCCGCCAGAAGAACCAAAAGAAGAGCCAAAAGGGAATGAGCTATGAGCATGAATAGAAGACAATTCATAAAGATAGCCGGGCTGTCTACCCTATTCGGCGTGGCGGGCAAGGGCGCCTTTGAATTTCTCAGTCCTGGCGTGCTTGATGCTGCAGAGCACGGCCATGGGGCACAGGTTCCTGAAGAGCCCGCAGAGAAGGCTATACGCTGGGGAATGACCATTGACGTAGAAAAATGTGGAGAACCAGGGGTTGTTGATAAGTGTATAAAGGCATGCCACTCTACACACAACATACCTGATTTCGGGAATTCAAAGAACCAGGTGAAGTGGCTGTGGCAAGACGACTACGAGCATACCTTTGCCGGGAATGAAAACTCGTATATGGACGATCATGTGAAGGAGTTGCCGTTCCTGTGTCTGTGCAACCATTGTGATGAGCCACCCTGTGTAAGGGTATGTCCCACTAAGGCCACATTCAAGAGGTCTGATGGGATCGTGGCCATGGACTATCACCGATGTATCGGGTGTCGCTTCTGTATGGCTGCATGTCCATATGGATCACGCAGTTTTAACTGGTTTGATCCGAGGAATGCGCTTAACGAGAAGGAATATAATATGGAATTCCCTACCCGGATGAGGGGTGTGGTGGAAAAATGTAATTTCTGCGTGGAAAGGCTTGCAAAGAACCAATTGCCCGCATGTGTTGAGGCTGCGCCGGAGGCCCTGGCCTTTGGGAATCTGGCAGACCCTGATTCCAACGTGCGGCAGATTTTGCGCAAGCGAAGTTCCATGAGGCGTAAGTTAGAGCTCGGCACAAAGCCGTCAGTCTTTTACTTAGTGTGAGGATGCCATGATAGAGAAGGCTTTAAAGGGTGAACCTAGATACTATATGTGGTTGGTTTTTCTGTTGGGCATCATTGGTGTCGGCATGGGGTGTTGGTTCTACCAGCTCCATAAAGGTTTGGGAATTACCGGAATGGGTAGGGACATCTCGTGGGGTGTCTATATTGCCCAGTTCACATACCTGGTCGGAGTAGCTGCATCCGCTGTGATGATAGTCATACCGCTGTATCTTCATAACTATAAGAAATATGGAAAGCTGGTAGTCTTTGGTGAATTCCTGGCCATTGCAGCAGTAACCATGTGTATGCTCTTTATCGTTGTGGATGTAGGACAGCCACAGAGGATGCTCAATGTGCTGCTCCATCCTACGCTCAACTCCATACTTTTCTACGACATGATCGTGCTGTGCGGGTATTTGGTGATAAACGTAATAGTCGGGTATAATTGCCTGCTGGCCGATGCGAGTCATAGGCCGCATCCGGGGTGGGTAACGCCCTTTATTTATTTGTCTATACCTTGGGCAGTCAGTATCCATACAGTGACGGCGTTTCTTTACGCCGGTCTTCCGGGAAGGCATTTGTGGCTCACAGCCGTAATGGCTCCTAGATTTCTTGCATCGGCTTTTGCATCTGGCCCGGCATTGCTGATAATTGTGCTCCTTATAATAAGCAGGGTCAGCAAGTTTGATCCCGGAAGAGAGGCAGTGCAGACAATTGCCAAGACCGTTTGTTACGCTATGATCGTAAATCTGTTTTTGGTGGGTATGGAGATATTCACTGCCTTTTACAGCAATATCCCAGGGCACATGCATCCGCTTCAATATCTGTTTGTTGGTCTGCATGGTCACGGCAAGATTGTCGCCTGGATGTGGACAGCGGCTCCGTTTGCCTTTATTGGAGTGATATTGTTGCTCATTCCTGCGGCCCGCAGGCACCATGGGATATTGGCCTTTGCCTGTGCGTCGATTTTTCTTGCCTGCTGGATCGATAAAGGTGTGGCACTTGTAATTGGTGGATTTATACCTAATCCTTTTGACAGGATTGTAGAGTACTCGGCCACATTCCCGGAGATATCCATTACTCTGGCCATTTGGGCGATCGGGGCATTGATACTTACAGTGCTTCACAAGGTTGCAATTACTGTCAGAGAGGAACAGGCGTCAACGTAAAACCGAGTTTATTCGACATAGATAGAATCTAAAAGCCCGCTATATTTGGCGGGCTTTATTTTTTTGTAAGCGCTTACAATTCGGCGGGTGCGGTAAAACTGGCGTTGTAATCCTGTGAACGGTTACAATGGTTTTTATTAGGAGGGGATTTCTTTGTATAACTGAGAGATCATTTTTTCCTTCATCTCTTCAATCTCATCCCTGTAAAGCCTGGCTGGTAATTCCTGTCCGCAAGACTTGCAGATCACTCGAGCATTGTATCACTTGCCCTTTATGCGGACCGGACCGCCACATACCAGGCAACGGAGTTCGGTATCAACTATAAGGCAGCTTTTCTTCATAATGTCCTTTCAAAGAGAAGAGTTTTTCGTAATAGTCGTCTTGGTATTGTTCCAATAAGCGCCAACTTAACACGGAACAGGTGGTAGAGACAAACTTGTTTGCCCGTGAAAAATTTCCAGTTTCGACATCGGCATTAGAGGCGGTGGATAAATAATGGTCATCAAATATCTTTTCTCTGCTCCAAAAGGGGATATCCCTGTTTGTCCTGACGATCTTCAGCGGCCCTTCTTGATTAGTCCCGGAGAAAGCCATCCTTTTCTGACCCTGGGTAACTATTTCGAGGCAATTAAAGACTTTATTCTTAGAGATCATGGGAGGCCTTTGACCGCAGTCCTTTGTGAGCGGTTTAGTGTTGATGTTGGTCCTGACAGTATCCATGAAATACTGATTCGCACTGAAAAGCATGGAGCGCTATACCATTTGGCAAGTGTAGAGGTGTTCTGCGGAGGGCAGTCAATGAAGATGTGCATCAGCACTGCTGTTTCTGCGAATGGTAAGGCATGGCTGAGGCATGAATCGGGTCTGCTAAAATTCCTGAATTCAACATTCGCTCTTCCCTATCTGCCAGTGCCATACTTTGAAGGAGATATCAATGTTCGATCCGATTATGGGAATGAATCCCTGTCCATGTTTTCAACAGAATGGTTTGAGAATTATCACGAATGGCATCTTTCAATGGATGAAAAAGGCGAAAAACAAGTAATTTGCGTCTGGGATCTGGAAAATGGGCACTGGCTTGCATCAAAAGAGCAAGGATTTGAAATTTTCAGACAGGCCTCGAAGATACTCACCATATATTATGATATCCATGGCTTTAACCAGATCTATCCATGGCATCATGCGGCAGGGGACTTCATAGTCAGGAGCAAGGACGGAATCATTGATGTAAAGCTTACGACAGCCAGGAAATATGAGCCAATCATGCTATTTTCATCAAAGGATACTATCGATCCAGTGGTGGCATTGACATATTTTTTTTTGAATCTGTCAATCAGAATGCGACTGGATAGATTGGATGGTATAGGTGCCAGGGTCTGGGCCGATGGTTTTTCAGTAGAGGCTTTAATACATGGGTTCTTCGATGGTCTGCGGATTATGGGGGCCCATGGCAGATATGAACTATGTGAAGTTAGTGACTTGCTTTCTCTGTTTAAAGGCTTTGACCAGGAAGAGCTTGCAGGGCTTTTTTATCCGCTGTTGGATATGTACGCAAAAGAAGATCCCGGGGATTTCTCAGTAATACAGGCAAACATGGGAAGTCACACGAAAGAGCTATACGAGGCTATCCAGGGCTTTTATTTGAAGAAGATCCAATGAACATCGACGTTTATTTCTCAAATTTCCGAGGATGCTTTGAGGCAAAAGTATGTTATAATTATATATTTATGTTAAATTAAATTATAATATATGCAAACATAAGGAGGCTTTTATGACCCGTCTGGAGAAAGATGGTTCCACCCGGAGGAACCAATTGATTAAAGACCTTGAAAAGGAGATGGAGGATAATCCGAAGTCCGTCATTGCAGCCCTCAGGCTTGGCATAGTCTATCGGAATGCCGGGAGACTGGAGGATGCAGAATTTACCTTCAAATATGGCCTGAAATTAGATCCATTGTCCTTTGAGATAAAACTCAACTTGGGTATAGTCTATTTCCAGATGGGTAGACTTGAGGACGGCATAACCGAGAGCAAAGAGACACTCAAGATTCGCCCCGAGTCTACTGAGGCTATGTCTAATATAGGTGCAGCCTATATGAACATGCAGAGATGGGAGAATGCAGCAGAATATTTTAATAAGGCCCTTGAGATCAAACCGGAATTGATCAGTGCTCTGGCGAATCTCGTCACTGTCAACATAGGACTTGATGATCTGGACAGTGCCATTGCGGTCGGGGAAAAGGCCGTCAGCCTGGCTCCTAAATTTGGCATTGTCCACAACAACCTTGCCGTTGCTTATCACTACCATGGGGATTACGATCTGTCCCTTGATCACCTTGAGAAGGCCAAAAAAATCGGATATCCTGTCTCCTCTCAGTTTGCGGAGATGGTCTCTGCCAAGGCGGAATCTCGGGAAAGGGAGGTTAGCTAATCCATGGCAAGGGGAAAGAGTGCATATGCGCCTGTCTGTCCATTCTGTGGTAGTCCTATTGATCGTCCAAATAAGGTGGAGCCAAGGAGATTTGGAGACTTTGACTGCGGCGCATGCGAGTGTGGAGCAGTATATATACACGATATTACAGGGCACAATCTTGGTGCAGCCTGGGTTGAGGCACTTGGCTTTGCCTGCAATGATGACTGGGACTTGGCGTGGAGTCTTGCGCCGGGAGAGGAGTATCAGGATGCTTTTTTAGAGAATTATGATATTGAGTCCAACCTTGTTCAACCTACAGGCCTGACAAAGGACGAAAAAGTAGTGAAGGCCGCTCTTGTCTTTATTAAAATGGCAAAAAATGTCCGTGAGGTCACAGATGAGGGTGTCAGAGAGAAGCTGGAATTACTCTCAGAGCCCCGGATTTCTGCTGAAGAAAGAGATAAGGCCTATTTTGAAAGGAGATCGCGCCGGTACTCTAAACAACAGGTCAAGGTCCTTGTACAGGATAGAGAGGTTGAAAAAATCAGGGCAATGGCCCTTGAAGACCCCTTGGTTTTAAGAAAGATTCAACGCCTTCTGTATTCAACGGATGAGATGTTGATGTGGAAGGCAATTACCACACTTGGGGCAGTTGCAGGGGCTTTGGCCACAGACAGGCCCAGTCTAGTGGGCGACTTGGTAAGGAGGCTCCTCCTGGCCAGCGGCGACTCAGCAGCTACGAACTGGGGATCCATAGAGACAATAGGCGAGATAATACGTGCTCAGCCCAAGATATATGGCTCATTCTTGCGGCATATACTTGGATTTATAAACGATCCGCCCTCTTGTCCGGCCGTACTTTGGGCAATTGGCCGTATTGGTGAATTACATCCGCGAGTTGTGAGGTCCAGTGAATTTTTTGCCTTATTTGCCCTGCTGAAGAATCCCGAGCCGAAGATACGGGGCCTTGCAGTGTGGGCATTTGGCCGCATGAAAGCCATGGAGGCGTTGAAAGCCATACAGGGAATGATAGACGATACCGAGGAACTCAGATTCTTTGATGGGCAATCTATCATATGCAAAACCGTGGGGGAACTGGCGAGCGAGGCGGTTGAGCGTATTGAGAGCCGATCAGCCACTAGACCGGGAAGGGGATAAAATGGATGAGCAAGCGGCTTCGACCGTAAAAGAAGAGAAAAATAGGGAACTTTCCAGGGCTGAGGCTATGTACCGGGAGGCAAAGGTTATGAGCATCCAGGGGGGGTCCCTGGATGCTATTGAGAAATTTGAGGAGGCTCTTGAAATTTTTGAAGCCGCTGACGGAAAAGACGTGGAGATTGCAAATATCTGTGAGCAGATAGGAGATCTCCGCACAATGCGGGGAAATTTCAAGGGGGCCATACCTGTTTATCAGAGGGGACTGGCAATATGTGAGAAGAAAAACGACCCAGTAAGTACTGTTTTGCTGGCAGAGAAAATCATTGATCTCTACAGACAGTTAGGGGATCTGGATAAGGCCCTTCCATACTATTTCCGAGCACTAGAGCTGGTGGAAAAGCTTGAGGATATCGGCAAGGTCGGGCTATATCTTACAGGAATAGGTGATATTTACCAAAAGAGGAATGAACTGGATAAGGCCTTAGATGCCTATAGGACTGCACATGGAATTTATCAGGACACAGCATATAGGGAGAGGGTTGAGGTACTTGAAAAGGGCATAAAAATAATTGAAGAGGCCATGTCGGCCGGGCCTTCAAAGTAGTATAGCAGCCACTGGCCACCGTCTTTTGCCACGCTCATTACCTTCCAACGCTACAGAGAGTTCATAGAGCCTTATTTGCAGGGGTTCCAGATTAAGGGCAGGATAGGTTTTTCCTTTTTCAAAGCCGGAGAGTCCGCATACATGGCTTTTATTATCGATTATCGTGGGGATCCCATAGGTGCGGCAGTTAATAGGCCGGGTCTTATAGCAGACGCATTCTCCGCTATCAGCCAACAGAGGACACCTGATACGGGCATGTGAGAGGTCTGCCTTGGTGGTGGCTAACTGGTCCCAGGACTTGATGGCTTTTTTTGCAATGTTTAGGGCAGTGCGTCTCTGTTTTCTATCAAGAGAATCAAAGTGCTGGCGAATGTACAGCGCTTCTATTAACGAAACGTCAAATACTGCGTGGCAGCAGTCTGTACAGCCTTTTTTGCAACGCACTTCCTTGCTGTAGCGTTTCTGTACATCTGCTACTGCTTTGTCGGCAAATTCGTATAGATTCTCAAGGTCTTTAAACACAAGTATATCCTTTTGGATGTGAATAATACCAAAAATAATACAACACAGGAAGTACATTTACTATGGAATCAGAAAAAAAAATTGAGTCCTGCATACGATGCGGTGAATGCTGCGAAAAAGGCGGCCCTGTCCTCCACTCCGAGGACAGGATTTTTCTCCAAAAGGGCGTTCTAAGGCCGATACACCTCTTCACTCTGAGGGCCGGAGAGCTGGCATATCATCCCCTTGAGGAGAGACTCATAGAACTCTCGGATGAGATCATCAAGATAAAGGGCAAGAACGGATCAAGTACTTGCACATTCTACGATGTACAACAGAAGGCCTGTTCTATCTATGAGGACCGTCCTTTGGAATGCCGGGTCCTTAAATGCTGGGATATAGCGGAAGTTGAAGGGCTCTTTATGAAAGACCTCCTATCCCGTCTCGATCTCTGTCCAAAAGGATCTGCGGTCGCAGAGATGATCTCCGCCTATGAAAGGAGTTTTCCTCCAAGTCGGCTGTACGGCCTTTTGAGTGAAGCAGGTTCGAAAGAAGGGGCGCAACAGACCAGACCTGAAATCGAACAGATGGTTTCAACCGATGAGGCATTCCGCCAAAAGGTCATTGAGACGCTGGGTATTAAAGAGGATGAGCTTGAGTTTTTTTTCGGACGCCCGGTCAAGTCCCTCGTTGCAAATATCCAGATCCTGATGGATCGTAAAACGTAATAATTCACCACAGAGTACGCAGAGGGCGCAGAGAGAAAACGGAGTCATACTCCGTAATAAAAAAGCCTCCTATAAAATCACATAGGAGGCTTTTTATCTTAACTGAGGACAGCAAAGCGGGCCTTATTTAATTATGGCCCGCTTGCTGTTTTTATGTCTCTCTATCTACTCTTCGTGGAATGTCTCTGTTTCCTTGCTGCTGCTGCCCTTTAGGCCGTAAAGAGTAGTGCTTCCCGAGGACCAGTACTCGATCTTTTCTTCCTGGACCAGTGCGGTAGCCGCTTTTTTTATCTCGCGCATCTTGACATCGGGATCTGCCTTGCACAAGTCTTTAAAGTACATCTTTGACTTGAATTTTGATTTTTTGGTCATAAAATCCAAGAGTTTCTTTTTTAGTTCTTCAATGTCTGCTGCCATATTAATAGCCTGCTTCCTTCATTAATTTGTCAGTATGAGAACTCCACTTAAACTGCGTGGTTGTATGATATGTATCATATGCAAGACGATAATCGTCAATAGACTTTTCTGTGAAGGGTATTTGACACTGCTCAAAGAAGCGTTCCCAACCAACTCTTGCTGCCCAATCACCGAGACGCTCATACTTGTTAGCACCTTTCGAATAGGCCTCAACAATATTTCTGACAATCTTACACACAGAGGGCCAACGCGGTGGCTCATTGGGAATGAATGGAACAATCAATTTTGAAAATGAAGGCTTAGTAATACGATTGGAGATCTTTCCACCAGCCAGGATAGCGACGCCATCACCTTCTTCATCAGCCAGAGGCATGGCCGGGCACATAGTGTAGCAGTTACCGCAGAACATGCATCTTTCCTCATTTACGCGTACCGTCTTGGTTTCCTTGCCGTTCGGAAGAGTTACCTTGGCAGGCTTGATAGCTGCGGTAGGACAAGCAGCTATGGCCAACGGAATTTCGCAGACACCAGTAATGCGATCATCCTCAACAAATGGCGGCTTTCTGTGAATGCCCAGGAGAGCTATATCTGAGCAGTGGACTGCGCCACACATATTGAGGCAACAGGCCATGGAAATACGCAGCTTGGCTGGTAGCTTATGGCTGTTCCAGTACTCAAACATGTCATCCAGCACGGCCTTTACCATACCCGATGCATCAGTAGCCGGGGTATGACAGTGTATCCAACCCTGGGTGTGGACGATATTAGTTATTCCTGCACCGGTGCCTCCAATAGGGAGCTTGTATGATCCGCCGGGATGCTTGAAATTGTTAAGAAATTCAATTAGGTCCTTTAGTGTCCCCTCGTCCGTAACGTGAAATTCAACGCTGTTCCGGGTTGTCCAGCGGCATATGCCTTCACAGAATTTGTCTGAGATATCCCCGATTTCACGGAGAAGGTCTGTGGTGATCAACCGTGGAGTACCGCAACGTACTACCCACATCAAATCTCCGGTCTCACTGGTATATTTGATTACACCAGACTGGAGAAATTCATGAGTAAGCCACTTGCCGTAATTTTTTTTGACTACCTCAGGGAAGAACTGCTCATAGTGAGGTGGTCCCTGGTCTGTAAGACGGCCTGCCATTGGTTTTTTGGGATTGTATTCCCTGTCGGCAAGCGTCGGATCATAAGGGGTATCCAGTTTTTCTTGTATATTATAGCCGGGATCGTCTTTATACCTTGAAGTATCTATCATTATCTTTACCTCCTGTTAAGCTTGATTACGCAAGATGCCTTGCACGGAAATCTGCCAAATTGCGCTTCCATCCACCTGGTACCTCTTCCTCTTTCCAGAAAGGATACGGGTTGGACCGAGGTTCCCTTACGTTTTGTGGAATAGGTTCGCGCCCTAGTATATCAACGATATAATGTGAGAGGCCCTGACGCTGGATAAGTTCGCCAAATCTCTCCCGGTTTTTGCCTTCTTCCATCCACCAGTCCCACATCAGATCCACAAAGTCCTTGAATTCTTCATAGGGCTCTTCCATCTTAATAAATGGGATGATTAACGTGGACATCTGGGCACCTTCAAGGATCGGTGCCTTTGCTCCGTTCAGGATCGTGGCACCACAATCCACACCGGGCCGCAGGGCATTAGGCATGACATTGATGCAGTGCATGCAGCGGACACACTCGCGATCGTCAATCTTGAGCTCATTGCCGTCCATATACATACATCCGCTGGGACAGAGATCAATGACCTCTTTCTGTATGTCGAATGCGCCCCAGTCACGGTCTGAGAAGGCACCGGCATTGGGCTTTAACTCTCCGCCGATATAGGCCTGAACCGCTTTCTGGTCTATACGGATATTGTCTCGCCAGGTGCCGATAATGGAGCAACATGACCGGGCAATTGCTGCCACGCAGTCGTTGGGACAGCCGGAGATCTTGAACTTGAACTTGTATGGAAATGCCGGACGATGGAGCTCGTCCTGATAAGTCATTGTTAGGTCATAGCAGATAGCCTGCGTATCAAGGCACGAATATTCGCAACGGGCCTTGCCCATGCAGCATGCAGGTGTCCTGAGGTTGGATCCTGATCCGCCGAGGTCCATGTCGAACTGGTGGCTCAGGTCGTAAAAAGTGGGCTCTAAATTTTCGGTTGAGGTCCCGATAAGGATCATGTCACCTGTTGAGCCGTGGAAGTTGGTTACGCCGCTTCCCCGGTGGTCCCACATATCACACATTTTGCGCAGGAATTTGGAATTATAAAACTTGCTTGCTGGCTGGTTGATACGGAGTGTATGAAAATGGGCAATGGAAGGGAACTGTTCAGGGGCGTCCGAGTAACGGCCGATAACCCCGCCACCATATCCAAAGACACCTACAATACCACCGTGTTTCCAGTGTGTCTCTTTGTGCACATAAGAGAGCTCCATCTGCCCGAGAAGATCGTAGCAGCACTGAACGCCGCCATTACCCCTCGTCTCCAGGTCGTCAACGAAACTCGGCCATGGCCCATTTTTTAGGTCATCGAGCATCGGAGTATCATGTTTTTTAAGATCTGCCATGTAATTCTTCCTCCTTAATAGAATGTTTTTAACAGCAATTTCAGTTAAGGAATATAGACTAACCTATCCCTTTTTGGCACTCAAAACAGTACCAACGCAAAAAAATGAATCATCATTCGGCAAATTACAAAAAAATTCTACAACTAGAAACCTGTATAATATCTTTTTACTTCATTTGTCAACCCCAAAATATCAGTTAAGATTCAGGCATTTCTTTCTGTATTTCCTTGAGTTTTATCTGAAAACAGGGGATTCTCTCTATTAATAAATTGTAAGCATTCACAGGGCACCGCATCTGCTTTGTTGCCGGGCACTTGAATGAAGTACAGGGAGTACGTCTGCGTACCCTCCGCCTCGCATCTGCGGCACTCTGTGAACGCTTACAATTCGGTGGGTCGCTGTAAAACGGGCGTTGTAACCCAGCGAACGGTTACTAAAATTGCTTGTCAGGATTTTACAGGACCATTATGCATTACAAAAGGGTGGATTATAGCATGAGGATATTTTTTTGTTTAACCGAATAGCCATTCAGTATACTATGTTCCAGAAAAGTAACCGTTAGTGGGTTCTAGAGAGGTTCAAATGAAATATTGCGATTTGCATACACATACCACGGCATCGGATGGTTCTGATTCACCTGCTGAAGTAATACAGCTTGCTGTAAACTCAGGTCTTGCCGCAATTGCGGTCACTGACCATGATACTGTGGCAGGTTTTCCAGAGGCCCTTGAGGCATCTGAGAAACTTGGAATAGAGCTACTCCCCGGTGTGGAACTGAGCGTTCGGATATCACATGGCACCCTGCATGTCCTGGCCTATCTATTTGATCTGGGTTCACCTGAATTGAACGAAGTGTTGAAAGAGGTCCAATCCGCAAGGGCCACCCGAAATCCTTTGATTCTGGAACGTCTTAAAGACCTGGGCCGTCCGATATCCTGGAGTGAGCTGGAGGAAATGAGCAAGGGGGGGCAAATCGGCCGCCCGCACATTGCAAGAGCCATGGTAAATCGAGGTTATGTAAAATCCACGAATGAGGCCTTTGCCCGTTATCTGAAAAAGGACGCTCCTGCTTATGTCCCAAAGTCCATCCTTAGTCCGGAGAGAGCGATAACTACTATACATAAGGCCGGAGGTCTGGCGGTCCTGGCCCATCCCATGTCACTTGAATTTGGCACTCCCGCACACCTGGATGAGCTTGTAGCAAAGTGGACAGAGCAAGGGCTTGACGGCATTGAATGTTACTATAGCATGCATAGCAAGGAGCTAATCAATTTGTCCCTGTCACTTTGCAAGAAGTATGATCTGGTCCCCACCGGGGGTAGCGACTATCATGGCAAGGCCAAACCAAAAATAAAGGTTGGCAGAGGCACCGGAGGACTCAGAGTGCCTTATAGCTGTGTTGAGGGCCTTAGGGAGAGGAAGGAGAGAAGTGTTAAGTTTTGAATGTTGAATTTTGAATTAATGAAAAATTCATTATTGTATTCCACAACTTGAGAGTCCAAAGAAATCAAAAAGTAGGTTGGGTTGAGCAATTCAGCATTTAAAATTTCAATTTTTCTCCCCCTTTTCATCTTTTCCTTCAGCCTCCCACCTTCCACCTTCCACCTTTCCTACGCATCCGAGCCGGACTATGGCGATGCCATTGTCCTTGGATCCATAGGAGATGCCACTACCTTGGTTCCCATGCTGGCATCTGACGCCACGTCGCACCAGATCGCAGGCCTTATTTATAACGGCCTGGTTAAATACGACAAGGACCTCAACCTGGTGGGTGATTTGGCTGAGTCATGGATAATTTCTCCTGATGGACTTACCATCACCTTTAAGCTCAGGAAGGGGGTTAAATGGGAGGACGGTGAGCCGTTTACCTCGGAGGACGTGCTCTTTGGCTTTGAGACCATCACGGCTCCAGGCACCCCGACTGCCTATGCAGGCGATTTTTTGGAGGTCGAAAATGCCGAAGTTCCTGATCCTTATACCTTTAAGGTGACGTACAGGGAGCCGTTTGCCCCTGCCCTGAGCTCCTGGGGGAATTTGGTTGTGCTGCCAAAGCACCTGCTGGATGGAAAGGACATCACAAAGAGTCCCATTGGACGAAATCCTGTCGGCCTGGGTCCGTATAGCCTTTCAGAGTGGAAGACTCAGGAACGTATAGAGCTGAAGGCAAATCCCACCTGTTTTGAAGGACGGCCTTATCTTGACCGCTATATAATGAGGATAATACCTGACTCGGCGACCATGTTCCTTGAGCTGAAATCAGGCGGCCTTGACTGGATGGGGTTATCTCCGATCCAATATGAAAGGCAGGCAAATTCCCTGTTTTTCGAGATAAATTTTAACAAATATCGCTATCTCTCCTTTTCATATACGTATCTCGGTTACAATCTAAAATTTCCTCTCTTCACAGACAAAAGAGTCAGGCAGGCCATTGCCTATGCCATAGATAAGGATGAAATAATCCGTGGAGTGCTTTTGGGATTCGGAGTGAAGGCAACCGGTCCATACAAACCCGATACATGGTTTTACAACCCGAATGTCAGACGTTATCCATATGATCCGAAAAGGGCAATAGCCCTGCTTGCCGAGGCAGGCTGGGTGGATAGGGATGGAGACGGCCGGCTGGATAAGGAAGGGAGGCCATTCTCATTTACGGCGATAACTAATCAGGGTAATCCTCTGAGGGATCGAACAGCCCAGATTATTCAATACAGACTCAAACAGATCGGGATAGAGATGAAGATCAGGACCCTTGAGTGGACAGCCTTTATCAATGATTTTATAGACAAGAGGCGGTTCGAGGCAGTAATACTGGGCTGGACATTGGGACAGGACCCGGACATCTATGATATCTGGCATTCCTCAAAGACAGGTGGAAAGGAACTGAACTTTATCAGTTACCAGAACCCTGAGATGGACCGCCTCCTTGTGGAGGGGCGGAGGACCTTTGACCGCAATGAACGTAAGAAAATATACTGGCGTATTCAGGAGATACTGGCTGAGGATCAGCCCTATACTTTTCTTTATGTTCCAATGGCCCTTCCGGTGATCCACAAGCGTTTCAAGGGTATTGAGCCTGCTCCTGCCGGTATAACCTACAACTTCATACGGTGGTGGGTGCCAAGGTATGAGCAGAAATACATAATGCCCTGATTCCGCTGAAAATATCCCATCTGCTGCGTTGCTTCGATTTCCTCGTCACTGCGGCGTACGATAGTACGCCTCGTTCCTCGGAAATCTCGCGCCTTGCATCTGGGGCATTTTGAGCGGAATCAGCCTTCAGCCTCAGTCTTCAGGCAAAAAAGCTCTGCATTATCTTCTTGAATTCTTCTCCGCGCCACATAGCGGAAGGTCTTGTCGGCCCGGATACAAGGACGTCCTGTCTTAAAAAAGGTAAAAAATCAGAAATTTGTGGGATTATTACTCTTACAACTGGAAAATTTAATACCGGATGGGTGTGGTTTAATAATATAAAATCAGTATTGAATGCCTTACATACCCTTTTGATCTCCTCAATTTCACTGAGGATATCGTTGATCTTGATATTTTTATAATTCCTGGTTTCTCCTTGATCCAGAAAAGAGATATCTTTCAGAGAAATACTGCATTTCATTAACATATAATAGTCATTAACCTTGGATCTATGGACAACCGGTCTGTCCAGCTCAGGACGGGGAGTTAACAGAGTTTCCCTGCCCTGCATGCTTTCTGTAAAGCACCTTGACAGGGCCTCCTCCAGATTGAAGGATACACCCGGTATCAAGATTCTATGTTCCAGACGATCAGTACGCAGGTTGTTGTTTATAAACAGGACGCCTATGCAGGGTATCAGGCCGTCAAGGGAAAGATCCTTGATTATTACGTCAACATTCTTTCCCTGATAGAATTTAATCATATCCCCTATGGTCTCATTTTTTACAGAATCGAGATCAATTGAGGGTATGATTTTTTCAGACCTGATTGTCTGTATTTGGGAAAAACGTTCAAATATTTCACATGTGGCCTGAATCATCGCCTCTTCAATGGTATTTCCTGCCGCCATTCCGTTTGATCCGTGAATATAAGAAACAAAATTGACAGGGACTTTTACTGTCTCTTCGCGGACTATTGAAAAACCGTCAACCCAATGTCTGGCCATTCTGCAGTTTTTTAAATCTTCAATATCCTTGTGTGTCAGATGTTTTTCATTTGCCAGCAGATCTTCTATTCTAAGAGGATTTTCCAGATCATCCTGGTGGGAATAAGTATATCCTTCCATCCATTCATAATTCAGAAACCTGTTGGTTCCCTCATTGTAAAGGCTCGGAACGTTAAACCTTACCTGCTCTTCAAAGACCGGATAGAACAGCCCGGCACTGAGGCGTTCAGCCAGTTCTGCATATGCACTGGCCTCGGCAAGCTCCGGGGTAATGCCTTTCCCATTACAGACTATCCTTACTGAATCAATCCATACTCGCCCCCAATAAATGTTGTCCGATACTTGAAAGGGGTAGTATCCAACTTCGAGATCCAGTTTCTGTAACCCGTCTTTTATTCTTTTGATCGTATTGGACGGGACATCACACTTGCCGTATTCATTTCTGATATAATTCTGAAATTTCATTTGACCTATTTTTTTCGAGTAAAGAATGATAAAGACTATTTTCCAAGGCAAGACATGGCAAAAATCTGGTTGTGTGTCAAGTATTATGTAACATATAAATTTCAGAAAGGCAGGTTAAAGGTCGAAAAGAATTGCAGTAAACGCTTACAGTTCGATAGGTTGCGGTAAACGGGCGTTGTAATCCAGTGAACGCTCACGAATTGCAAAGGTTTTAAGTCCGGGCTTACGGGGAGTGCAATATGAATGATAGAGACAAAACATTTGCGGTAATTCAGATTGGCCCACTGATCCTTCACTATGGAAAGCAAAACGCTACTTCGAAGAAGTAAAGGTGGACAAAAATTATGAAGGCTTTCGGACCGGTTCCGTCTAGACGTTTGGGACGTAGTTTGGGCATTAACAATATTCCTGCAAAGGTCTGCACATATTCCTGTGTTTATTGTCAGGTGGGACTTACAACACAGATGCAGGTTAAGCGCTGCGCATTTTATAGACCAGGAGAGATTTTGGAAGAGGTTGAGGAAAAGGCCAAAAGAGCAAGAGAAATCGGCGAATCCATTGATTACCTTACCTTTGTAGCTGATGGCGAACCGACCCTGGATTTAAATCTTGGCCGTGAGATCGAGTTGTTGAGGCCTTTGGGGATCAAAATTGCAGTGATCAGCAATGCTTCCCTCATCCGGCAAAAGGATGTCAGAGAAGATCTAATGAAGGCTGACTGGGTTTCTCTAAAGATAGATTCTACGCAAGAAACGATCTGGCGAAAAATCAACCGTCCCCATCGGCATTTGAACCTGGTGTCCATTTTGGATGGGATGCTCGAATTTGCGGGTATTTTTAAAGGAAAACTGGTAACTGAGACAATGCTTGTTAAAGATATCAATGACAGTAATGAGCATATTGCAGAAATTGCTGATTTTTTGGCCCGACTGAGCCCTGACATTGCTTATGTATCCATTCCCACAAGACCGCCTGCAGTAAAGTGGGTGCAGCCTCCAGATGAGGAAGTGATAAATCGGGCTTATCAGATCTTGAATGAGAAAAATGACAGCGTAGAATACCTCATAGGCTATGAAGGCAACGCCTTTGCTTTTACAGGAAATATTGAGG
The DNA here is from genome assembly GCA_964646435.1 of uncultured Thermodesulfobacteriaceae bacterium. Lineage (GTDB taxonomy): Bacteria > Desulfobacterota > Dissulfuribacteria > Dissulfuribacterales > UBA3076 > UBA3076. Next base: position 13,050 of record CAZYEJ010000013.1, on the reverse strand, counting down.
AAGATCTGCTGAGTATTACCGCTGTCCATCCCATGCGGGAAGAGGCCATGAGTGAGTTTTTATCCCAGGCAGAGGCTGATTGGTCCATTATTCATAAAATGATTGCTCAAGGTCAACTCATTAAGACGAATTATGAGGGAAAAAATTATTATATGAGGAGACTTTCTGCAAGACATACATGAAATGTTAGATCATTTATCAAAATCAGATGGGTTACGTTCCGGTCGCGAGGTCCTGCAAACTTTGTGGGAGCGAGGGCTCAGGGGACGGGAACTTCTTATAGAGCACACCAGGATTGTGGATGCCTTTTTATCAGAGGCCTTTTCTGCCTGTCCTGAGGCCAAGGAGAAAATGGCCCTGATTGCTCTGGGGGGATACGGAAGAGCAGAACTTTTCCCATTTTCAGATATTGATGTGATGTTGCTTTATGAACCAGAGGTGGAAGACAGGGTGTCCGCTGTTGCTGAATCCGTCTTTTATCCCCTATGGGATGCCGGGTTAGAGGTGGGCCACGGTGTGAGGACTATTGATGCCTGCCTGACTGACGCCGAAAAAGATTTTTACTTTCAGGTAGCATTATTAGATGCCAGGTTTATCCATGGAGACGATTCGCTCTTTCCCCGGCTGAAGCACGAGTTCATTCAGAGATTTCTAAAGGGCAGGAAAAAGACTTTTGTGGAGGACATGATTGCCCACAGAAAGGAAAGGCATAGACGCTTCGGAGCCAATGCCTATCTCCTTGAGCCCAACATTAAGGAAAGCAGGGGGGGGGTGCGGGACATCCATTCGATCTTATGGACTTCCAAGGTCCTTTTTGGACTGGAAGATATCAAATCCATTGAAGAGGCAGGGCTCATTACAAAGGAGGAAAGGATCGCACTGGAAGATTCCTGGGATTATCTGCTCCGGATAAGAAACAGGCTCCACTATATTAAGTCACGTAAAAACGACAGGCTGTTTTTCGAGTATCAGGAGGAAGTTTCCAGTTTCCTCGGCCATAAGGACAGTAACAATATGCTTGGTGTGGAACACTTCATGAAGGAAGTTTATGGACATCTACAGACCGTAGCTGTCACATCAGACCTATTTTTTGAATGTGTTGACGAGGTCTTGAACCTTTCCGCATGCAGCAAAGAAAATAAAATTCTTGAGTCCGGCATAGAGGTCATTGATTGCCTCATAAACCTCACGGAGCCATCACTGCTTGAAAAATGTCCCTATCTGTTAATGCGACTTTTTGCCCATGCGGCCCGGACCGGCCTGCCTATACATTACAGGACAAGACGGCTTGTAAGCGCCAACTTGGACCTTATAGACAAAGAATTGAGATCCTCAAAATACATGGCCGAGGCTTTTTTGCAGGCGCTTCAGGATGGCGAAAGGCCTTTGGAGGTCCTGGAAGCCATGTTGGATACAGGTATTTTTGCCGCCTACATCCCGGAGTTTTCCGAGATCAAATCTCTGGCCCAACACGATGTCTACCATGTTCATACGGTAGATAGACACTTACTCCAAACTGTTGCCGAACTCCATGGCCTGAAGGAGGAAGAGTCCCGGATTTTTATGGCCCTGGAATCACCTCACATACTTTATCTTGCTGCCCTGTTACATGATATAGGAAAGGGCCATGGTGGACAACACGCTGAACGCGGGGCTGAAATAGTCAAGGACATCGGTAAAAGAATGGGGCTTTCCTCAAAGGAATGCGCCTGTCTCTCCTTCCTTGTGCAGGACCATCTCTATCTGGTGCATATTGCCACGAGACGGGACCTGGAAGATGAAACCATCATATTGAAATGCGCCGGGGAAATACAGGACATAGAACGGTTAAACATGCTCTATCTACTCTCCATAGCGGATGCGAGGGCAACCGGCCCAAACGTCTGGAATGATTGGAAAGCAGCGCTGGTGCATGATCTATACTTGAAAATTGTCCTCTTCCTGGAAGGATCAGAGATCTATGATTACCACAGGATCCAGGCCTTGGATTGGATGAAGCAACAGATAGCCTCAAGGCTCGGAGAAAAAGGAAAAGATAGCCTTGCCATAATGCCCGATGACTACATCCTGGGTTTTACTCCCGAGGCCATTGAAAGGCATATCCAGCTCAAGGCTCAATTGTCGGATCAACTTTTTCTGGTATTGACAGAGGACAGGAGAACTTACTGGTCCCTGCTCGTGATAGCCAATGACCGAACCGGGCTCCTTGCCAGGGTATTTGGAATTATGGCCCTTCACAATCTCAACGTGCTTGCTGCTCAGATTTTTACCTTAGGGGATGGGACAGCTATAGATGTGCTGGATGTAAAATCCTCGGTCAACATGGGCTATGATGAACAAGATTGGGGAACCCTAAAAAAAAATCTGAACCTGGCCCTGGACGACCGGCTGGGACTAGCCCATCGACTGGCAGGGAAATACAGGCCGATAAGATCAGGCGATTGGCAGAAATATCTCAGACGCCAGGCCCAAGTTGTCCTGGACAATGAAGCATCAGACTTATACACAATCGTGGAGGTCTATGCAGAGGACAGGATCGGCCTTCTCTACGATGTTACCCGTACCCTGGCGGATTTTGGTTTAAATATTTCCAGGGCCAAGATAGGTACCAAGATCGACCAGGTAGTGGATGTTTTTTACGTGCAGGACAAAAATGGGCAGAAAATCAGCACCCCTGATCTGCAGGAGGAAATCCGAAATGCTCTGTTGTATGCGGTAAATTGCGGGGTGTTATAGGATTTAAGTTCTAAAGATGAACGTCGAACATCGAACGTCCAACATCGAATGAAAAACGAATAACCATATAATACTCCCCAAAATCTGGACCACCAATTAAGATAGAATTTTTACCTCTCCACCAAGGAGAAAACGGATGTCAGTAATACGAAAGAGACATACCCAACAGATCAAAATGAAGGTGGCGTTAGAGGCCATTAAGGGGCAGAAGACAACAGCTGAAATCACCGCAAAATATGGTGTCCATGCGACCCAAATTAACACTTGGAAGAGGCAGGCGCTTGAGATAATGCCGGAAGCGTTTTCCAGTAAGAAAAAGCGATCAGATGCGGAGCAACAGAATTTGGTTGACGAATTATACAAACAGATTGGTCAGCTCAGTGTGGAGCGTGATTGGCTAAAAAAAACGTTGCTCTATCCCCTTGAAAAGAAGAGGATTTGGATTGGATCTGAGCAGTCTCTCTTGAGCATACGGAGGCAATGTAAGTTGCTCGGAGTGAACCGATCCAGCTGGTACTACCAGCCAGTAGAGCTGGACGAATACAATCTGCTTCTGATGCGCATATTGGATGAGCAGTACACCAAAACGCCGTTTTATGGTGTTTGTAGAATGACCGCTTACCTGAGAAGGTTGGGACATGAAGTGAATCCTAAGCGTGTCAGGCGATTGTTAAGGACGATGGGCCTGGAGGCAGTCTTTCCCAGGAGATAAAACCATTTCTCAGTTCTGGCTTTTGTGTTTATTCGCGTTTATTCGCGGTTCAATTTTTTTACAATTCTGACTGATTCAAAAAACGTAATTTGTGATCGTGTAGAGTATATTATGCAGTAAATGAACAATAGACTCATACAAACTTTAAAAGAATATACAGGACCGCTCTTATTGGCATTGGTCATCGGGGCACTTGCCGGCTTAGGAGTGGTAATGTTCAGGTGGCTGATACTCTTTGGCCAGGAGGTCCTGTGGCCTGCCGGAGCTAACTTTGTAGAACAGGTCCAACAGGCCGGATGGTGGTGGAAGCTCCTTATTCCTGCCGGTATGGGCCTGTTGGTAGGACCCATAATTACTTTTTGGGCACCTGAGGTCAGAGGACCAGGCGTGCCGGAAGTAATGGAGGCCCTTGCTCTTAGGGGTGGTCGAATAAGGCATCGTGTTACCCTGATAAAGGCCTTTGTCACAGCAGGGCTTATCTCAGCAGGTGCCTCGGTCGGTCGGGAAGGTCCTGTGGTCCAGATTGGCTCCTCCATTGGCTCTTCCCTTACCCAGATGCTAAAGCTAAATCGGGATTCAAGAAGGCTGGCCGTTGCCTGTGGGGCAGCAGCCGGCATAGCAGCTACCTTTCAGGCCCCTATGGCCGGAACTCTGTTTGCAGTGGAGGTGCTGCTTTTCGACCTTGAAATCGCCTCTCTCAGCAACATAGTAATATCTGCTGTCACAGGTACGATGGTTGCCAAGGCGTTTTGGCAAGGGGAGCAGATATTTGTGATCCCCGATTTCTTTATGGCACATCCGGCTGAGTTGCTCCTATATTTTTTCCTGGGACTTGTCGCGGGTCTTATAAGCCTAGTGCTTATGGGAACGATTTTTTCCTTGCCCAGGTTTTGGAAAAGGATAGGAGCTCCGGACTGGTTAAGTCCCGCCCTCGGCGGACTCCTGGTAGGGATTATTGCCCTATACTGTCCATGGGCTTTGGGTGTTGGGTATGAAAGCATAGATGCCACCCTTGCCGGCAAGGTGTCATTGGTGTTTGCCTTAATGCTGCTTGTTGCCAAAATCGTGGCTACAGGCCTTTCCATAGGATCCGGAATGAGTGGGGGAATATTTGCACCATCCCTGTTTATAGGAGCAGCACTGGGGTCTTTAGTAGGCCTTGGAGCCCAGTCACTGTGGCCAGAATCAGGTCTTGTTCCTGCCCACTATGCCCTTATAGGCATGGGGGCCATGGTTAGCGGAACAACTCTGGCCCCCATAACTGCAGTGCTCACCATCTTTGAGCTTACATATAGTTACCAGGTGATATTGCCCCTGATGGTATCATGTGTTGCAAGCCTTACGGTGGTGCGTCTGCTCCATGGCTACTCAATATATGAGACAAAACTCCTTCTTAAGGGAGTGAATATTGTAAAAGGGCACGAGGTCAATGTCTTGAGGGGTATGAGAGTAAATGAACATATGAGCATGGACTTGCAGGTCTTACGAACAGATACCCCCTTCAGTGAGATTGCGTCTGCCATGGAGCAAAGCCCTTTTCCTCACTTTCTTGTGCTTGATTCACTGGATCGCCTGTCAGGAGTTCTGACATTGAGGGATTGCAGAAAGTACTTTGCCCATCCGGAGTTACGCAAACCCGATACCACTGCGAGTTTACTCATGGTTAAGGATTTAGTTACAGTGGATGAAGAGACTGACATGGAAACCGCCTTTCACCTTTTTGCCCGGCATAACATTTCTTTTCTTCCGGTTGTGAGGTCTGATGACCCGAAAACTGTGGTTGGACAATTGAAAAAGACGGATCTGTTTGCCGCCTATGACCAATACGTGCTCAAAGAACGCCTGCTTCCTCCCATGGGATGGATGTGCCCTCTGCCTCACACTGGTTCAAAAGTTCAGAGGTCCAGGGTTCACGAAAATCTGACAAGGCCAACGGAAAAAGTAACCCTGAACGGTAAATCCTGAACCGGTAAACGCTTACCAAACACACAAATCACTGTATTTGGCGGTCGAAAGTTGTAATGTGACCGGTTCGGCATGTTTCGGAAAATTGGGAAATGTGTTATATTAACTGATAAAATAATTACATTTTATGATTTTTTTGAAGCTATTAGGGGTTAATCAGTATGTTTAATGTTGGCGATCTAGCAGTGTATCCCGCACATGGTGTGGGCCTGATCGAGGGTATAGAGGAAAAATCAATATCCGGGGAAAAAAATATTTTTTATGTGATACGTATCCTTGACAATGACATGAAAATAATGGTCCCCAGGAAAAACGCCGAACACATCGGACTCAGGAGAGTTATTTCTGATAATGAGGTCGAACAGGTCTATGCTATCTTAGAGAAAAAAGACATAGAGTTTACCCCTCAGACATGGAACCGTCGTTACCGGGAGTACATGGATAAGATAAAAACAGGTTCGATTTTTGATCTGGCAACAGTCTTGAGAGACCTCTATATCCTGCAAATGGATAAGCCCCTTTCATTTGGTGAGAAAAAGATGCTGGATACTGCCAAGGGTTTGCTAGTCAAAGAACTTTCCGTTGCCAAGGATAAAGAAGAAAAAGAGATCACCGAGGGAATAGAATTTATCTTTAATGTTGTGAGCACACCGGTCGAGGTTGAAGTTTAGGCTATTTCATACTGTTTTCCAAAGTCTGGGAGCGTGGTCCAAAAGGCGCTCCGATTCTCCATCAAAGCACAGGTTGCGCTAGGTGTCATGTAGTATGGCAGACATCGCCAAGTACGTATTTATAAAGGTAAATGACGATGGCGCCGGAAAGAGACTGGATAAATTTCTTGCCTTAAAGGACCTTGGACTCTCAAGGTCGCAAATTCAAAATCTCATTCACGACGGCCATATAAAAGTCAGAGGACATGCCGGAACGTCCTCAAGTCTCAGAGTTAAGGTCGAAGACAGCATTGATATCCATCTCCCTGCTTTAAAACCGCTGTCTGTTGAACCTGTTCCGATCCCCCTGGCAATCGTTTACGAAGACAGCCACCTGCTTGTTCTGGAAAAACCAGCCGGTCTGGTTGTCCATCCAGGGGCAGGGAATGAGAACTACACCTTGGTTCACGGCCTTCTGCACCATTGCCAAGATCTTTCGGGTATAGGCGGGTATCTCAGACCGGGCATTGTACACAGGCTTGACAAGAACACATCAGGCCTGATGGTTGTAGCAAAGGATAATGAGGCACACAGGGGATTAACAGAGCAATTCAAGTCAGGAATGATTGACAAGACCTATCTGGCCCTGGTCCGGGGCAGGCTCAGGGACAGGAGCGGTCGTTTGGATTCAGCCATTGGACGTCACCCTGTTAATCGCAAGAAGATGTCCACCAGATCCAGAAAGGGAAGATCTGCCATTACCGAGTGGCAGGTTGTTGAAGAGCTCAGGGGTACAACCCTTTTATCTTTAAAAATACGCACAGGAAGAACACACCAGATACGTGTCCATATGAGTTCTATGGGACATCCTGTTCTGGGAGACTCCCTTTATCGCGGGCCGACGGAATTCAGGGTTGGGCATACAGTTATTCCGATCCAAAGACAGATGCTTCACGCCGCCTGTTTGCAGTTTACTCATCCGATCACAGGAAAAAAAATGAAATGGGAAAGCAAGCTGCCCGCAGACATGGCATCTGTCCTTGAGAGGCTTAGAAGTCTGATGGGAAAAAACGAATTATGAAGCCAACCCTTTTTGGATTTCGTTTTGCATGGATTCTACGACCGCAACGGGATCTTTTGCTTTCCTGATAGGACGACCAACAACCACATAATCAGCACCATTTATTATGGCATCTTGAGCTGTTACGATTCGTTTTTGATCATCTTCGGGAATTTCAATATTTTTGCCTGGCCTGATACCGGGAGTAATTATGAGAAACCTGTCACCCAAAGCACCTCTTAGGCGAGGCGCCTCAAGACCGGAAGAGATAACGCCGTCACACCCCAACTCTAAAGCACGCCTGGCCCGGCTGAAAACCAAATCCTCGATTGTGCCGGAAAAGCCCATTTCCTCCATGTCTTCTTCGCCATAGCTGGTCAATACAGTAACGGACAGAATTTTAACCCCACTTTTTTCTTCAACTGCCGCCCGAAGGATTGGATCATTGCCATGCACAGTGGCAAACGTAATATTTCTATTTCTCAACTGTCTAAGAGCCGATTTGACTGTTTCCGGAACGTCAAAAAATTTGAGGTCAACCATGACCTTATGGCCACGCTTTGTAATCATTTCGATAACAGGAAACCACTCCGCCAGGAACAATTGCAGGCCGACTTTATAGAAATTTATGTGGTTTCCCAAGAGATCAATCCATTTTTTTGCCTCTTCCTTGGAGTCTACATCTAAGGCAAAGATAATACGTTCATTTAATGGAATACTTTTGTGCTTCATGATGTCAACATCTCTATAGTTAGTATCTGAACGGAAAGGCCGTTTAGACACAATTTTGAGTTCTAAATTTTGAATTTTGAATTAAAAAAGGAAAATAACCTTAATATGTTAATTGTCCCTGACATAAATTGAGAAAACAAAATCAGTGCAGATCATTGGCTATCATTGCTGCCGTAATGGGATTCAGTGTGAAGAGCGACCTTGGCCCTTCATGGAGATAATGAGGCTAATAACAGTTCCCGAGCTGAAAAAATGACAAAAAAGGCGGTGGTATCTAATTTCACCGCCTTTTTTTTATTTTATTCCGAGTTCTTTTTCTTTTTCGGCCACTATCAGTCTGGTTTTGACGGCGGTGTCAGGTGTAAGACTTATTGAGTCTATGCCGCATTCAACCAAAAAGGCCGCAAAATCAGGGAAGTCACTTGGGGCCTGGCCGCATATGCCGATCTTACATTTTGCCTTTTTTGCAGTGTCTATGACCTGTCTGACCAGACGTTTTACCGCCTCGTTGCGCTCGTCATAGATGTGGGATACGAGTTCAGAGTCACGATCAAGCCCGAGGGTGAGCTGCGTCAGGTCATTCGATCCTATGGAAAAGCCGTCAAAGACCTCGGCAAACTGGTCTGCAAGGATGACGTTGCTCGGGATCTCGCACATGACATAGACCTCAAGGCCGTTTTCTCCCTGCACCAAGCCATGTTTTTTCATGACTTCGATGACCTTCTTTCCCTCTTCAACAGTACGACAGAATGGGATCATGATCTTTACATTTGTAAGGCCCATGTCATTGCGCACCTTCTTGAGCGCCGCGCACTCCAGGGCAAAGGCAGGCTCAAAGGCCTCTGAATAATAACGGGAGGCGCCGCGCCACCCGATCATCGGATTGCTTTCAACAGGCTCATACTGGTGCCCACCGATCAAATTGGCGTATTCATTGCTTTTAAAATCCGACATGCGGACAATGACATCCTTGGGATAAAAACCTGCTCCGATGGTAGCCACACCCTGGGCCAGCGTATCCACAAAAAACTTGGTTTTGTCGTCATAGGCGGCAGTTTTTTCGTCAATGGCCTCTATCACCTTTGCAACTTCTTGATCAGATACGGCCTTTTCCTTTAGTTCCGTATAGTTGAGCAGGGCAAGGGGATGAATACCTATATGGGAGTTGATGATAAACTCAAGGCGCGCAAGCCCGACTCCTTCGTTAGGTATTTGCCCTTGTGTAAATGCCTTCTCTGGAATCCCGACATTCATCATGATGTGTGTCTTTGTCTTGGGCACCTCATTGAAATCAATGCGCTCGACTTCAAAATCCAGAAGGCCTTTGTAGATCCGTCCCTCTTCACCCTCTGCGCAGGACACCGTGACATTCTGACCCGCAGACAACTTATCAGTGCCGTCCTCAGTGCCCACAATACAAGTGATGCCCAGTTCCCTGGACACTATGGCTGCATGGCAGGTGCGTCCGCCCCGGTTCGTGATTATGGCCGATGCGATCTTCATGATGGGTTCCCAGTCCGGATCGGTCATGTCGGTAACCAGCACCTCTCCTTCCTTGAATTCCAGGATCTTGCCGGCGTCCTCAATAATATTGACCTTTCCCTGGCTTATCTTGGCACCCACGGCCTTTCCTGTAGCCAGAACTTCTCCGGTCTCTTTAAGGCGATAGGTCTCCATGAAGTTTTTGTCCTTCTGGGAATGGACCGTCTCAGGTCTGGCCTGAACAATAAAAAGCCCGCCTGTGCCGACCTTTTCTCCATCACCATCCTTGGCCCATTCGATATCCATTGCCTTGCCATAGTGATCTTCTATAATGCATGACCATTTTGCCAGGGTAACCAGTTCATCATCTGAGAGGATAAAATGGCTACGTTCCTCGTCTGAAGTGGTTACATTTTTCACGGGCTCCTTGGAATCACTGGTATAGATCATCTTTTTCTGTTTGAGTCCAAGTTTTTTACTCACCACCGGACTATAACCTTGTTTCATGGTGGGCTTGAAGACATAAAATTCATCAGGATTTACCGCGCCCTGGACTACATTTTCACCCAGGCCCCAGGCCCCGGTAATATAGACTACATCCTCAAAGCCGCTCTCGGTATCTATAGTAAATATGACTCCAGCGCTGGAACTGTCACTACGAATCATCTTCTGAACTACTATGGAAAGATAGACATCGAAATGCCCAAAGCCTTTATCTTGGCGATAGGAAATGGCCCGGTTGGTAAACAGGCTGGCAAAGCAGCGGTGGCAGGCATCCAGGAGTTGCTCCCGCCCTCTGATATTGAGATAGGTGTCCTGCTGCCCGGCAAAGGATGCGTCAGGGAGGTCCTCGGCAGTGGCTGATGACCTTACGGCAACATCAACACCCTTGCCGTAAATCCTTTCCATCATGGTATATGAGTCCTTGATAGCCTTCTCCAGGTCTTCAGGAAACTTGCTATTTAGAATTATGTTCCTGACCTTTTCTCCTCTTTTGCCAAGATCAGCAATATCGTTGGTATCCAATCCATCGAGGGCATCCCGCATGGCCTGCTCGATACCAGCCTCTTTCAGGAGATGTTTGTATGCATCGGCCGTTATGGCAAAGCCGTTCGGCACCATCACACCCTTTTCAGTGAGGTGCCGATACATCTCGCCGAGAGATGCATTTTTTCCGCCTACCAGAGGTATGTCTTTGATCCCGATTTCGTTGAACCAGAGAATAAATGGCGTATCATTCATAACTAGTGCTCCTTGCTTGTAACGTCGGTTTTGACTCTGTCTGTCCATTCTGTCAGTCGGCACAAGCGGTGTTTTTCACAAAAGATTAATCCTTCCTGTCGCCGAGTAAAATAGTATGGCAAAAAAATCATACAATAATATCTGCCAACATAATAAGCTGTTTGTCAACCCTTAATAAAATTTTATCTCCCGTTCCTAAGCCGTTTGCAAAAGGCCCTGATAAGCACTTTGGCTGCTCATTATTACTATTATACTGTACCTGCGCCGAATCACCAAACGAGTAACACTGATTTTCGTTTCGGCCAACAGGCCCTTACAATAGCAATTTGCTGAAAAATGTCGAACTGTGCGGTTAAGAAATTACTCAAAATCAATCACGAAAACACGAAGGGAGACACGAAACAATAATACCCTTATCTAACCACACAGATCCAACTTCTTTGACAGAATGAGCAGGATTTTTTGCCTTCACGCCGCTTAAGGTCTAAACTCTATATACTTTAAAAATTTCGAATTATGGTTAATCCTAAATTGAGCAATTAGCCGTTAGGGGGAACAGCATCATGGGAAAACTGGGCAAAATACTTGTGACGTTTTTAGCGTTTATTGGTGTAGTGCTGGTTGGGCTGACGCTTTTTGTACATTTCTATCTGACCGAAGATCGTGTGAAGGCCCTGGTAATTCCCCAGGCGGAAAAGGCCCTGGGCAGAACTGTCCAGATAGGTGGAATCGACGTGGGCCTTTTCAGTGGCATCACTGTGAAAGATTTTACAGTGAAGGAAACGGATGGTCATACTGATTTTGTTAGTACAAAAGAATTTGTGTTGCGCTATGACCTCTTACCCCTGCTCCAGAAGAAGATAGTGGTGAGCAAAGTACGCCTTGATGCCCCGTATGTACGGGTATCTCGAGACAAGGATGGGCTTTTTAATTTCGAGACGCTGGCAGTGTTAGCCAAGGCTGAGCCCGGAAAACAGAAGCCTGATGATACCGGAAAGCCTGCATCGGCCGCCCTTCCCCTGGCCCTTACCGTGAATAAGGTGACTGTTGATAATGCGCAATTTGTTGTCCGCGATGCGCTCAAGGAGATTCCCGATACAGACGTAAAGGCCGACCTTAAGGTCTCTCTGGACCTCGGCCGTGATCTGGCATCGCTGCGATATCGAGGAGATCTGCGTTTTGAGGCAGACGCCGAATATGGAGAGCTCAGGCCCCATATTTTTGGAAAGAGTGATTTTGATCAGGACCGGCTGGGTTACACAGTGGACGTCAGCCTGGAAAAAGAGCAGGTCCGTCTCAGTGGAGAGGTAAAAAATTATGCAAAGGTGCCTGACATCCGGTTGGATGTGATAAGCGATACCATTAATATTGACCATCTCCTTGCCCTTGCGGCAGGTCTGCCTGCGGCATCTCAAACAACTTCCCCCGCTGCCCCTGGAGCAGCGTTGCCTCCTGGTCTCAAGGCTGCAGGAGAGATCAAGATTGGTCAGACCCTGTACAAAGGGCTTGTAATGAAGGACTTATTGCTTGAATACGGCCTTGATAAGGGCGTATTAATTGTGAAAGATTTCTCCATCAAGGTGGCTGATGGACAGGTGCGCAGCAAAATAAAAACGGATCTTAACAAGCCCGGTCTGGCATACGATGGACAGTTGGATGTAGAGTCCGTTAAAGTAGAGGGACTGCTGGCATCTCTGGTACCTGAGGTCAAGGACATGATCTCCGGTGCATTGCAGTCCCATTTAACCTTTTCCGGAGCCGGTACTGAATGGCCGAAGCTTCGCAATGCCCTGATTGTTGACGGGACATATGCCCTGCATGACGGGCGGGTAAGTAATACTCCTGTTACCGTGGCGGTAGCCAAACTACTTGGGCTGGATGAACTTAACAACATATCCTTTGAAGACCTCGATGGTTCACTTCATATTATCAAGGGACAGGTGGCTCTCAAGACCCGGATGACCGGCAAGGATGTCAATGCTCAAGCCAAAGGGACCGTTGGCCTTGACGGCAAGCTGGATCTACCGGTTAATTTACGTTTTTCATCGGAGTTGAGTGAAAAACTCAAAAAGCGTGCTTCAGTGGCCAAATACCTTATGGATGAAACGGGTGAGGCAGAGATCCGCCTAAAACTTGCCGGTACTGTGACACGTCCGTATCCTACCCTGGATACAGCAGGGGTGCAGGAACAGGTAAAAGAGACCGTTCGCAAAAAGGCCATTGAGGAACTCGGAAAGGCCCTTTCAGGGGAAAAGAAGGCCGGGGACAAAGACAAGGATGCCAAACCGGATGCTGCAAATGAATTAATAAAGGGCATCTTTGGACAATGAAACTCCCTGTTGCCCCATAAATCCAGCAATTCCACTCCTAACTGGTTAAGGAACGTACAATAAATAACTTGAACAAATTAAAGTCTTTTTTTGCCGTCTTCTTCGTTGCTCGTCGATCACATAACCCGTTATGCTCGCTCC
>CAZYEJ010000012.1:0-49219 GCA_964646435.1 uncultured Thermodesulfobacteriaceae bacterium | reverse complement strand
TACAACAAAAAATCCTGTTAATTTTTGTTCAACTTATTTATCTCCCGTTCCTTATCAAAGTCTTGCTAAACCAAATCTGATAACTCTTCTGCCAGTTTTTTAAATATCCAACTCGTGAACTCGTTTCATCTCTTCCTAATTTCTAATTTCAAGTTTCTAATTTCAAGCCGTCCTACCGGCACGGAGTGGTATCTCCCTTGATTTTATCCAAGGCATGTTCAAGCACTGGAAGTATCACCTCCATTCCTTGGACCACGGCCAAAGGACTGCCGGGCAGATTGATAATAAGTGTTTTGCCATGTACTCCGGCGACCCCTCTTGAGAGCATGGCCCTTGGTGTGGAATCAAGGCCCTTGATGCGGATGGCTTCCGCGATCCCGGGAACCTCCCGCTCTATTACGGACTTTGTAGCTTCAGGTGTGATATCCCTTGGAGACAATCCCGTGCCACCTGTTGTAACTATGATATCTACAGAAGTTCTATCTATCCATGTGATCAATATGTCTCTGACATCTGGTACTTCGTCAGGGACTGTCTTGTGTAAGAGCACATTGTAACCATGCTGCTCGAGCAGGCGACGGATTGCAGGCCCTGATTCATCACTTGCATCTCCCCCGGCAACGCTGTCACTCACAGTGAGAACACCAGCAGTATACATTGGTTGTCCTTCTATGCCTTTTTTTCTTTTGCCTGGGCAATAATCTTTTCAGTTAAATTCGGTGGCACTTCTTCGTAATAAGATTGCTCCATGGTAAATGTTCCGCGGCCAGCGGTCATGGCATTAAGATCCAGCATATAGCGTTGTACCTCTGCCAGAGGAACAAGTGTTACAATGGCCTGTCCACCTTGGCCTGGTTCCATGCCCATAACCCTTCCACGTCTGCTGTTTATGTCACCGATTATATCTCCAACAGAGTCATCGGGCACGGTTATGGTGAGTTTCACAATGGGTTCGAGCAGCGTAGGCCTGGCCTCCAGCACGCCTTTTTTGAAACAATTGATGGATGCTATCTTGAAAGCTATTTCAGAGGAATCAACCTCGTGGGATTTACCGTCATAGAAGCGCACCTTTACATCAACAACCGGGTATCCGGCAAGTGGTCCGGCCCCTGTGGCTTCCTTTAGTCCCTTTTCCACTCCCGGAACGAAATTTCTCGGGACATTCATTCCCACAAGTGCCTCTTCGAACTTAAACCCCTTACCTCTTGGGCGTGGTGAGATGTCAAAGTGGACCTCTGCGAACTGCCCTGCTCCGCCGGACTGCTTTTTGTGTCGATAAATAACTGCTTTTCTCGATGTTTTTATGGTTTCATGATAGGGAATACGCGGAATAGCAAGGTCCACCTGCACGCCGAATTTCCTTGCCATCTTTTCCACAGTGGCATCTATGTGAATCTGCCCGTTTCCTGAAAGTAAGAGTTCCTTTGTCTGTTGATCGCGTTTTGCCTCAATTGTGGGATCTTCCTCCCGAAGTCGCGCGAGGGATTGGGTTATCTTCTCCTCATCTCCTCGACTCCTGGGCTTGAGGGCATAGGTCAGGACAGGCAAGGGAAGAGCCACAAATGGATACGTTATCGCATTTGCAGGATCACAAAGTGTGTCACCGGTGGCTGTTTCCTTTAGCTTTGCTATTGCCACTATCTCACCGGGCCCAGCCTCTTCCAAAGGCTTTTGTGTTTTACCTTCAAGGGTAAATATCTGACCATAACGCTCAGTTTTTCCTTTGTTGGAGTTATAGAGCGAGCCATCAGGTTTTAGCGTGCCGGAATAGACCCGGATAATGGAAAGACGCCCTGTATAGGGATCTGTAAGGGTCTTAAAGACAAGGCCGGATATCGGGGCGTCAGGAGACGGATCGCGTGTTGTCTCATCCCCGCTTTTGGGATCAGTGCCTAAGACACCACCAAGCTCATCAGGCGAAGGTAGAAACTGTACAATTAGGTCAAGTAAGGTGCTCCCACCTATATTTTTTGTAGCAGAACAGCAGCACACAGGAATAAAGCCCCCGCTCATTATGCCTTGTTTCAGGCCGGAAACGATTTCATCAGGAGTAAGTTCTTCGCCTTCTAAAAATTTTTCCAGCAGCACATCATCAGATTCTGCGGCAAACTCGATCAAATTGCTCCTCAAATTTTCAACTTTGTCCTGCAGATCAGCCGGGATATCGACAGGGTTGGCATTGCCGCTTCCATCATTGCTGAACTCAAAGGCCTTCATTTGTATAAGATCTACAATACCCCTGAAATCCTCCTGTTCCCCCAGCGGCAGAGAAACCGGAACCAGTCTCAGGTCCAGGGCTTCCTTTATTGCATCCATGGCCTTTTGGAAGTCTGCTCTCTCTTTATCCATTTTGTTGACACACATAATGACAGGAAGGCCTGAGTCTTTGATAATGGACCATACCTTCCGTGTCTGTGGTTTTACCGGATTTACAGCATCTACCACGAACAATACATTGTCAGCCGTCCTGATGGCTGCCTTGGCTTCAGCGATGAAGTTGTCATCCCCGGGTGCGTCCATAAGGTAGACTTTGGCCTTTTTCCAGGTCAGATGATGAAATGCTGTGCTAATGGACATGTTGCGTTTGGTCTCTTCCGGCTCAAAGTCTAATACAGAAGATCCATCATCGACCTTGCCCATGCGCGAAATCGCCTTGGCAGTAAAAAGCATGGCCTCTGCCAGAGAAGTTTTGCCGCTCCCACTTTGGGCGACAAAAACGAAATTTCTGATATTGCTGACGTCCATAGATGCTAATCCCTTCCTTTTATAGAATTATGTTTTTCCAGTACCCCACCTCATATAATCTTTTATAAGATAGGCGGACTCTTCACGTTCGATTTTGACTGCGCACACCTTGAATCCAGGTGTCTTGGCGATCGGGTCCAGGGCCCTGCTGGTCAGAATATTTGTCCTGGTCTCAGCAAAATTGAAAGTCATGCAAACAACACCGGCAGGGACAATTTCCGTTATCTTTGTCTTGGCTTTTATGCTTCCTCTCCTTGATGTCACTTTTATGACTTCACCATCCTGGATCTCCAGAGTAGCGGCGTCAGCCGGGTGTATCTCAATACGCTCTTCCTTTCGAAGCTCATCAAAGCCTTCTGCCTTATGCGTCATGACTGCATGATAATGGAAGGCACACCGCCTGGTGATAAGGATAAAGGGATACTCGTGGCTGGTAGTCTCTGCCGGAGACCGATATGAAATGGACGCGAATTTTGCGCGTCCGCTCGGTGTACTAAAGCGCTCACTGTAAAGATACTGCGTCCCCGGATGTTCGTGGTCCGGGCAGGGCCATTGGAGCCCGGACTTCTCAATACGTTCATACGTAATGCCCCCATAACTCGGGGTCAGGCCGCGCATTTCTTCAAAGACCTCTTGAGGGTTGCCAAAATCAAAACCTTTAGCCCCCATACTTTTTGCAATATCGCATATGATCATCCAGTCGGGACGTGAATTGCCTTTAGGCTCTATTGCTTTGCGGACCCGTTGTACCCGCCGTTCGGTGTTTGTAAAGGTCCCTTCTTTCTCAGCAAAACTGGCAGCCGGGAGCACAACGTCTGCCAATCGCGCTGTCTCTGTGAGGAAGATATCCTGCACAACGAACAGTTCCAGGTGTGATATGGCTTTTTCGATGAAAGTTGTGTCCGCGTCAGTGACTACCGGGTCTTCGCCCTTCAGATAGAGGGCTTTAATCTTACCATCATGGGCAGCCTCAAACATCTCGGTCAATGTGAGCCCGTTTGATGGACTGAGCTTACACTTCCATGCCTTTTCAAACTTTCTCCGCACCTTTTCATTTTCCACCTTTTGATAATCGGTGTATACGTTGGGAAGCGCCCCCATATCACAGGCGCCCTGAACGTTATTCTGCCCCCTTAAGGGATTTACGCCTGTTGAAGGTATGCCGATATTACCTGTGAGTAGCGCCAGGTTGGCCAAGGCCCGCACATTATCCGTCCCGTGCAAGTGCTCGGTGATACCAAGGGTATACAGGATTGTTGCGGGTGTATACGAACCGAACATCCTGGCGGCTCTGGCTATGTCCTGTGCGGGAACACCGGTAATTTTTTCAGCCGTTGCCAGGTCATTCTCCATAATGGAGGCCTCAAAGGCATCATAATCCTCACATCGCTTCTCAATAAAGGATATGTCCATGAGATTTTCTTCGATAATGACCCTCATTATCCCATTCAGGAGTGCCATGTCGGTCCCGGGGCGAAGCCTGAGCCAGATATTGGCCATGCGGCAGAGAGGTATGCGCCGGGGATCAACTACAATGAGCTTTGCACCCTTTTGTACGGCTCTTGTAACCTGCCTGCCTATAATGGGGTGATTAGCTGTTGTATTGGTGCCGATGGCAAAGATACAGGCTGCATCACTGATCTCATTGATAGAATTCGTCATGGCACCGCTACCGAAGCTGGCGGCCAGACCGGCCACCGTGGGCGCGTGTCAGAGACGGGCACAATGGTCAATATTATTGGTTTTTAAGACCGCCCTGGTAAATTTTTGAAAGAGGTAATTCTCTTCATTTGTGCATCTGGCCGAGGAGATGGCAGCGATCTCATCTCCTTTGTAATGGCCCAGACTGCTTGCCACGTATTTGATTGCCTGGTCCCAATTGATCTCTACAAATTTGCCTTCTCTCTTCACAAGGGGCAATGTAACCGGTCTGCCTTCTTCTGTTACTTCAACTACAGAGGACGGTTGTGCATATTCATCGTATGCACGCATGAGTGGAAAAGACAACCTGTCCGGACTATTAACGAAGTTATAACCAAAGCGTCCTCGAACACAGAGATTGCCCTTGTTGACAGGACTTTCGTCATCGCCCCTGGCCCTTACGATGGTGTTTCCGCGCACCCCCAGGTAAAGTCCGCACCCCACTCCACAGTATGGGCAGGTGGTTTTTACTTCACGGGTTGGATATTCAGCCTTCTTGGGTACCAGGGCACCTACAGGGCAACGCTCCACACATTCCCCGCAAGAAACGCATGCAGAATCTTTCAAGAGTTTGTTGGCAAACGTGCTGACTCTGAGGTCGTAACTCCGATATGCCATGTTGATTGCATCAATACCTGCGATCTCGTGGCAGGTACGGACGCATATGGCGCACTGCACACACTTATTGGGATTGAAATCGAAAAACGGGTTGCTGGTGTCAATGGGAAGATCCTTGGCCACATGATCGAGACGATTAAACCGGTGTTCATTGATACCTATACGGCTTACCAGTTCCTGAAGGCGGCACTGCCCGCTCTTGGGACAGAGAAGGCAGTTGAAGTCATGATCACTCAAAATAAGCTCAAGGATCACTTGGCGCAATCGTTCAATTTCAGGATCGTCTGTAACAACCACCATTCCTTCTTCAGCAACGGTCCGGCAGGCCGGTTCAAGTCTCCTTCGATTCTCGATCCTGACCAGACACAGGCGACATACGCCTATGGATGAGACATCAGGGCAGTGGCACAGGGTGGGAATATAGATACCTGCGTCCTGGGCTGCTGTAAGGATAGTAGCACCCTCATCGGCCTTTACTGTAATTCCGTTTATGTTCAAAGAAACGCTACTCACTCTTATCACCTGAGCTTTCTATCCGACCTGTAACACACTCCACCGCGTTGAACCGCTTGGGACAGACCTCCATGCAGGTCCCGCATTTGATACACTTACTCTGGTCAATCTCGTGGACCTGCCATTTCGCACCTATAATGGCGCCAACCGGACAGGCCTGCAGACATTTCATACAGGCCTTACATCTGTAGTCCTTGATACGGTAAAAAATAAGAGACCTGCATACAAGGGCCCGGCAGCGTCTCTCATGGATGTGTTCTTCATACTCTTTACGAAAATAGCGTATGGTAGATATTACGGGGTTTGGAACTGTCATTCCAAGGCCGCATATGGAGGCCTGCTTGACGGCATCGGACAATTCGAGCAGGATCTCAATATCTCCAGGCTCTCCCTTTCCTCTTGTAATATCCTGTAGGATCTTAAACATTTGCTTTGTGCCAAGTCTGCACGGAGTACACTGCCCACAGGATTCATGCTGTGCGAAATCGAGGAAGTACCGGGCAATATTTACTATACACGTATCCTCATCCATGACGAGCATACCCCCGGAGCCTATGATAGAACCAGCCTTGGCCAATGATTTATACCCCACGGGTAAATCCAGGAGTTCTTCAGGGATACATCCGCCTGAAGGTCCGCCGGTCTGTACCGCCTTGAAACGCTTACCTCCCGGGACCCCCCCGCCTATGTCAAAGATGATCTCGCGAAGCGTCGTACCCATCTCTACTTCGACAAGGCCCACATTCCGGACCTTTCCCACAAGTGAGAATATTTTTGTTCCCTTGTCAGTAGGGGTGCCTATTTCCGAATACCACTTGCCCCCATTTAGAGCAATCCTGGGGACGTTTACCAATGTCTCCACGTTATTTATGACAGTAGGTTTACCCCACAGTCCCTGTATGGCAGGGAAGGGAGGTTTTGGTTTTGGCCGGCCGCTTCTTCCTTCGATTGAGGCTATAAGCGCTGTTTCCTCTCCACACACAAACGCACCTGCGCCTTTTACGACCTTGATTTCAAAATCAAACCCGCTCCCCATGATGTTGTGCCCGAGGAGTCCCATATCAGTAGCCCGAGCCATGGCTGTAGACAGATGATGGACAGCCAGGGGATACTCTGCCCGCACATATATGATCCCTTGAGAGGCCCCAACGGCATAACCGGCGATCATCATCCCTTCCAACACGCTGTAAGGATCGCCTTCCATCACGCTCCGGTCCATAAAGGCACCTGGATCACCCTCATCGCCGTTACAAATGATGTATTTTTCTTCACCAGGGGCGTTGCGTGCTGTTTCCCACTTGATACCGGTCGGGAATCCTGCCCCTCCTCTTCCCCGAAGACCACTGAGTTTGATTTCTTCAATGACTCCTTCAGGGGTCATTTGAGATAGGATTTTGGCAAGGGCCCGAAAGCCATCGACCCTGATATAGTCTTCAATGCTCGTAGGGTCTATGACGCCACAGTTTTTCAGTACAATCCTTCTCTGTTTCTGGTAAAAGGGAATATCCTTTTCATGAAAGCACTTCCGGCCAGTGACAGAGTCTTCGTATAAGAGCCTTTCAACTACCCGGTCTTCAATCAATGTCTCAGAAATGATTTCCGGCACGTCCTCTTTTGTTACGTGTTGGTAAAATATCTTTTCCGGGCCCACGATCACAATCGGACCTCTCTCGCAAAATCCATGACAACCTGTCTTTTTGACCGTTATCTCATCTTCAAGCTCCTGGTCCTTGATTTCCCTGACAAAGGCCTCCCTGACATGTTCACTTCCAGACGACATGCAACCACTTCCACAGCAGACACTGACCATTTTCCCGGTTGTCTGCTCACCGGCAATGAGGGATTCCCTGAGGAGTCTTAACGATTCCGCACTATCTATTCCGTAGTCTTCAGTTGATTGTATTGAGATCGATTTATCCATATTTATATTAAGTCAACATTCAACATTTAAAATTTATCGTACGTCGCATGGGCTGGAAAATTGCAGCAGCGTCGCAGATTGGATTTTTTCAGCAGAATCATGTCTGGGTCTCTGTATTATCAAGGTCCTCTGTCAGTAATTTCTTGACCTTTCTTACTGTCATTTTCGAATGGATCTCGTCATCTACAAGGACAACCGGAGCCAATGCACATGATCCCAGGCAGGCCACTCGGTCAAGACTATATTTGTAGTCCGGAGTCGTCTGACCTGTCTTGATCCCAAGGCAATTTTCCGCTGTTTCCAGGATGTCTCGTGCACCCAATACATGACAGGCGGTCCCCTGGCATACGGAGACAAGATGATCACCTCGGCGAGTCAAATAGAAATGGTCATAGAACGTTGCCACGCTGAATACCTGGCTCGGCGGCAACTTCAAGAAATCCGCAATTGAGGATAAAGCGGCCTCTGGCAGATACCCAAACTCCTCCTGAACCCTTTGCAGGATGGAGATCAATCCTCCCCCTTCTCCTTTAAAAACTGCAAGTATCTTATTAAGTCTTTCAGTATCCATATAATAAAACCCTAATGATCAATTCCTCTTTTAACGTTTCCCTTGAATGATGTCTTCAGCCATCCGCACATCGCTCATGCTGCCGATAAATACCGGCACCCTCTGATGAAGATGCTGCGGCTCAAGATCGAGTATGCGTTCAGCCCCGGTGCTTGCATATCCTCCTGCCTGTTCGACTATATAAGCCAAGGGATTGATCTCGCACGTGAGCATCAGTTTTCCATGGGGCTTTGAAGGATCCTTTGAGCTCTCCGGATACATGTATATTCCACCTTTCAGGAGATTCCGGTGAAAATCCGTTACAAAAGAACCTGTATAACGCGCTGTATAAGGACGGCCTGTCTTTAAATCCGGCGTCTTAAAATACTCAATCGCGTCCTGGACATTCTCCTCCCAGAAATAATAGTTCCCCTCATTGACGCTGTAGGTCTTGCCTTTTTTGGCTATGCGAATGTTCTCATGGGAAAGAAGAAACTCGCCGATACTTGGTTGCAGCGTAAACCCATGCACCCCATCCCCTGTTGTATAAACCATCATAGTGCTTGATCCATAGATACAATAACCTGCCGCTACCTGCTCACAACCGGGCTGCAGGGCGTCTGCCATCAAGCCGAATTCTCCAAGGCCTCGTTTCTTGAAGAGTGAGAAAATCGAGCCGATCGCAACAGGTACATCAATATTTGTAATGCCCCCCAGGGGATCAAAAATCAATATATAGTTACCCTTGGCATACTTTTTGGGGATAGGTATCAAATCCGTATTCATCTTAGATGCCATGCAACTCAAGCATCCCACGTGACTGAGGCGGTTCACAATTGTAGAGTTGGCAAATTCGTGTAATTTTTGCACGACTCCTTCGTCACCACTCGCTGACTCAATAGTATCAAGTGCATCGGACAAGTTTGCCTTGTCCACTTTTTGCGCGATGATCTTGGCTGCCACTGTCAGCTCTGACAGAATAGATGTAAAGGCACCCGTTGCCTCCGGCTGCTCTTTTTGACCGGACAAAATAAACTCAGTAACAGTTATCCCTTTAGTCATTTTAAACTCACTTTTTTTGTGTATTAGACCCCAAGTTCTATTTTATTGTGTCAAATCGTAAAAATAGTTTTTCTCAGAAGCTTGATGATAATGTCCTGTATCCTGTACCATGGCGCTTCATCATTTTCAATTATAGTTCCAGCCAGGACTCGGAGAATATGGTCTTTCCCATCAGGACCCTGGTTGTCTTGTAGTATTCCATTTCCTTGGGAGAAAGGGTGCCGGGGTCAGGTTCGTTTCCGTCCATTATATCATGAACCAGCTTCAGCAGTTCAGGCATTTGCCCATGGGCCAGTTTAATTAACTCATGATCATATGTGTCTACAATGGCCGACCACAATCCATGTTTCATTAACATGGCCAGAAAAGCCCGGTTAAGATATGGACGTTTCTCAACAGAAATACCGTTTGAGACATTTGAGAGACCTATTATGGACTTTACGCCCGGAGCGATCTCAGGCAACATGCCCATGAACTCCAGTCCGCTCAATACCTGGTCTGATCCCAGGGTTATCGGGGTGGCAATCGGATCCACCAGAATTTTCTCGTTTGGGATCCCTGCCTCGTTCATGGCCATGGAGAGGTCTACAGTCATGGCTGCCCTCTCGTTAGAATCCCTGGGCATGCCGTCCACTCCCCAGAGCAGGCCTACAACATTACAGCCTGTCTCAGCAGCTACAGGTATAAGCTTTTTCATTCTCTCAGGCTGAAGCGAGATAGAATTCATTACGTGAATTCGGGGATTCTTGGCTGCCTTCATAGCGGCAATCAATGCATCGGCATTTGTAGTGTCAAGGGACAGAGGGCAATCGGTTATTTCCTCTGTAACATTGACCATCCAGGGCATTAACTTAGGACCTTCCTTTCTGGCAGGCCCGATGTTCAGATCCAGAAAATCCGCCCCGTCCGCCACTTCTTCATTGGCCATCAACTGAACCGGTCCGGGATCGCGCTCCTTCATGGCCTTCCCAATCAGGGTACCCATAATATTTATACTTTCAGCTATGCATTGGACATACATGATTACACCTCAGCCCGCCAGTCCCTCAGAAAGGGAGGTATATGGCTTGCTTCTCTGGGGCCGATCTGGATCTTCCAATCCGGAAGTTCCTCCTCCAGTTCACCTTTTATAGAGGCCAGGTATCCCGGGATAATCAGGTTCCTGTGTTTGATCCTGTCTTCTATGTTTGATTTCTTGACAAACACACCTATGAGATCCGCACTGAATTTTCCTGCGGCCCAGGCGGTAAGCACTGAAAGGCCCTCTGTATCCTTGATTAGGAGCCAGGATGGGACTTTGCTGCCTTCGACTTCTCCTGAGACGATAAAGTAAGTCAGGGAAAAGTTGCATGTAATAAGTACAGGAGAGTTCTCGTCCGGACCGTTTATTGGATAAATATCCTCCTCGACCACCATGGGCCGCTGAGGATCAGTAAAGATATTAAGCCGCTCAAGCAGGAGTGGAAACAGGGTATCTCCCTGCAGGTCAGACATAACTATAATGCCGGCATACTTGGCCACCATAACCGATGCAATCATTGTCTCAAGAAGAGGATCCCGGGTCATCTCACATGTGAAAGAGATAGTAGGGAATCCAAGGGCCTTGTACTTGTGTTTTGTAGAAGCCCTGCGTATGGCCACCTGATCTTCAAATGCAGCCCTTACAGTCCTGGCACCTGTATCCAGGACAAGATCTTTAAGCCCTGCCTTTTGTAACTGCTCTGAGATCTCCGCAGTCTCTCCCAAGGTCTTACCCTTCACTGCCAAGGGGCAACCAGCTTCCCTGGCTATCTCTGCCATAGTCTCTGAATTTTCCTTTGTGGCACAGTAAAGAAGGGGCTTGTGGTCTCGGCAGACTTTGGCGCCTGCTGCAAGGCAGCCGGCCTGATCACTCATAAGGATAATAGCAGCATCAGGGCACTCGTTCCGGACACGTTCTACCAGAGAAATAAATGCCCCCTCATCCCCGGTGGAGTCATTTACAGCTATCAGGTCGGCCTTGAGCTCCAATCCTACACGATCATAGCGCAAATCTCTGAAACGCTGTAAACGCCCTGCGATATTGTCCTCGTCCATATCAGTCCTGACCAGGACTGCAATGCCTGTCGGGTGTTCAAACCTTTTTTCGTGCCGATACAGGCAGGTCTCTCCTCCCATTTCAAAGATGTTATCAGTACTGCCAAGGGTAATAGGCCGGATGGGCGGAGCAGACGCCTCTCCCACCTTTTCTTTTACCTCATCAGAGACATACGGGCATGCGCCTATGTCCACCTGACCGGCTGCCACCTTCATGGCAAAGGCCAGGCAGGTGGGTACGCCACACTCCCCGCAATTTGTCTTGGGGAGCATTTTCAGGATTCCTATCCCAGTGAGTGCCATTAGTTATCCTTCTCCTCAGGAACTGTCCGATTCAAACACAATATTGTCCAACTTATTTGCGGACAGTTCCTTACATCACTTTTTCCATGTTCAGCGCCGGGTGCTTCTTCTCCTTAATATAACGGAGCACTTCGTCTTCTGTAATGCCCACTTCATCATCCGCTATCATCTCAACTAGATCGGGCACACCCTCTTCTTCAGCCCTCTCCTGGAGTCGATCTCTGAGTTCCTCTTTTAGTATCTTGGGCATCCACACCACACGCTTGAGCCCGCCTTCGGCCTTCATAAATTTCCGGCTGCAGATATAGTGCTTTGAAACACCGAGAAAGCCGGGGGTGACCTGCCCTCCACCAACCATCCCGGCAGTGGTGCTGAACTTCATTCCGCTTGGGGTCATTCCCATGTAATCTCTGTTTACAATCATTATGCCGTTACACGTAGGTAGCATGGTGGCGACACACTCAAAGCAGCCACAGGCGGTCATTGGGTCTATCATCAGGCTATAGGCACTGACTCGCTTAACTTTACCCCTGGACGCCTTATTAACAAAATCATTTACGCCAACCCACTGACCGAGGTCGGCATCGATGAGGTCTCCCTTGGTTATGGGCTGGTTCGGACCTGTGGGATTAATCTCATAGGAGGCCTTGCCATCCAGCCAGTTATACGCACCGCACATGCCCACACGCTCAGGGGTAATTACACATACATGGCTCGGGGCAAAGGACTGGCAGAGAGTACACGAATAGAAAATCTCTTCACTCTCGTCCGTCATGGAGCCCAAGCGCTCATCCCTGGCGGTATAGACAGCCTTTGCCATCTCGATGACCTCTTTTACACGGGCCTCCTCTGTATAGATTCTCACCTGAACTTTATCCGCAATGGCACCAAAGTCCTGATGGAGCTTTCCGTGGAGGATGCGCCCGATATGTTCGAGCTTGAAGCCCTTTTCTACAGCCGCTTTGCCGGCCCTGAACCACATTATGTTCCTCTGCCCGATGTGCATGATTCCCTGGGCATAATTGATCAGGTGGTGGAATTGCCGTTCGAGGATGGGCTCGAAGTCAGATTGCATCTGCCGGCCTGCCACCTCGGCCAGTATGGCAAGCGGGAGCTTTGTACCCTCCTCCACGTCTGTTATTTCCGGTCCTTCTACGGTGACCAGTCCATCCTGCACCTCATCTATTTCTTTGGAGACCAGGAGTTCCACTCCCAGGCTCCTTCCACCACCGCACTCAAGATACAGGTCGTCTTTTCTGACACGCTCCCCTTCAAAGGCAGGACCATAGGCCATTGGAATGTCGATTTTGGAGACAGTGACCTTGAGTCCCCTCACTTCTATGGCCTTCTGGACAATCTCATCGTGTGGAATTTGGCTGACCACATGCTCATAAGTACAGATACCAGTGGGTAGAACCTGCGGTATATCCCAGTCGGATATGGTTGGAAAACCCCAGTTTATGGCCCCGGCTGCATTGGCATACCATTCATCCGAGACCGGACCAAATGCGATAACAAAGGCAAATATCCGATCCTTGTTATAGATCAGGTTCCCCCTGAAGTCACCAGGCTTGATTCCGCCAAAGGCAAGGGCAACGCGGCAGGCAAAGCCTATGGCAAACACTGCAGAGGTATATGTGGGGCCAAAGGGCACAAGGCGTGTGGACCAACCGATCTGTACGTTCTGCTTTGCCAGTTGATCCGGCATGGATATCCCATCGGTCTGATCATGCATGAATATATAGAGGTTCTTTTGCTGCAACTCCAAAGCAATTTTTTCAGCCACCTCCGGATCCGAGGGAGTGCCAAGTATTGCTGCAAATCCAGGGGCGGTACCATCCACGAATTCTACGCCGCGTTTACGGAAAATTACATCATCCGCTGCCCCAAGCCATAGGCACTCATCTGTGGGGTCCTCGGTCTCTGCATAAAGGCCGGATTCCTCAACGTATCGCATGGCCTCATGCATCTCCTCGGCAAAAAAAGTAGCCATCCCGGCATCCAGGGCCGGTGCCAGATACGGTAGCCATGTCTGGTCACCAACCGGTGCAGGAAGCAACTTTCGACATTCCTGAAAGATTTCCTTCATATCCCCCAGTTGTTTTACAGGGGCCCCGAGAATGCTGTAAATTACCGGCAGGTAATAACCGGTATTGGGAAAGCCGACTTTTTGTCCAGGCCCAAATTTCTTCAGGGCTCTTTCATATTGTTCTTCAGCCATGTCCACTATCTTGTGGGCCCCTCGAATCGCGGCTGAACATATAATTTTCGACATTACAATCCTCTCTACATCATTCCCTTTATCAGCGCCTCTGTCAGGGCAATTGCTTTTGGGTGCATCATTACCATGAGTTCGCCCCCGGCAAGCAGCAAAGTTGAGGCGGTTACTGCCTCCATGAGTACTCCCCGGCGCTCTTGATCCCCCAAAAGGGCATCACTTGGTAAACGGCACTCCTTGGTCTTCCAGACTTCTCTTCCGAGATTGCATATAAAGGGTACCTGGAGCTTCTCATCCTGCTGAGTCAGGGCAGCCAGCCTTATACGCTCCATAACTGAGTAGGAGTATTCCATTCCATAACCTACAGCCCCGATGGAGGTATCCATCAAAATTTGATCCAGGGATAATCCAAGGTTTTCCAGCAATATATTCAACTGCTTGGCAAGATTTACGTCAATGGGCGTGGATGCCACAACTGGAAGCTGAAAGGCCATGGCCGTGGCCCCTAAGGAACGATAATTTGCATCACTCAGCGGACCCAAACACACCTTGCGATTGCCCACAAGGTTGGTCACCTCTCTCAGGGTCTCGGTATCTTTTTCAGCATTTTCGCAACCCCAGAGGATCACTGGCACATCTACTCCTTCTATCACCGACTGGGCCACCTTGGCTGCCTCGCCCGAGGGTCGATTCATGCCATTGGGATCAGTGCTGACAAGGGAAAGACAAATGGCCTCTGCGCCATAATCATTTATGCATTTCCTGGCCCATGCAACCGGATCCGAGAATACATCGGAATAATACTTGCCAAGCACATCAGGCCAGTCTTCCGGCTCTAAATCCAGGACATCATAGGCAATCCTAGGCACATGGGGCATATCTCCTTCAAACAGATGAAAGGGCAAAGTAGATGCCCCACCAACGGTCAATGCCTTCTCACCTTCATCCAGGCTCACTTCACGGATGACGCCGGTACAGGCCTCTGTAAACTGGTCCTCCGTTATAGAACCTGCTCTCTCAGAAAGAGATCTGGTTTCCTTTGGAAGCTCAGCAACAGATAGATTTCCTGTCCCTGTTGGTGCAGTCGGAACAGGTGCCTCTTTTTTTGCCTCGGCCTTTACCTCCTCAGTCACTGGAGTGGCTTTGGGCTCGGGAGTGGGTAGGACTTCCGCTTTCTTCGGCACCTCCGGCTCGGCAGGAACCAACACAGGAGCTGTTTCCCTGGACTCTGCCTTCAGAAGACCGGCCTTTGCCTTTTCATCATCCGGCTCCAGCTCCAGGGCCTGTTTGAAGGCCTTCAAAGCCCCATCTACATCACCTTTATGCAGACAGACATTGCCTGTGGCAACAAAGCGTATCACCCATTTCCTCTGCCACTCTTCGGAGCTCAATTCCTCAGGACATGGGGGGACTCCTTCCGGTACGGCCAGCGCTGCTACTTCCTCAGCCAGCGCTGCAATCTTATAGGCATCCCTGGCCTTTTTCAGTCCTTCCCCGGCCTTTTGGTTCTTTGGTTCAATTGCCAATGCCTTTTCAAAGGCATCAAGTGCTCCGGCTGCATCATTTTTATGGAGGAGCACATTGCCTTTGGCTACAAGGTTAACTACCTCCTTGTGCCTGGCCCCTGCTTTCGGTTTTTCTATCTCTTCTGTGGGGACAGCCGCTTTTTCAGAAGGAACTGTTACCTGTTCGGCTGTATCCATGTGCAAAAGGAATTCCGCCTCAAAAAATCGTCTCAGGGCCTCAAGCTGATCCTCATTTATGCCCAGACTTTTGCTCAGGGCCTCAAGCCCGGACCTGAGGGAGGTCAATACGCTCCTCTCGCGAGTTGAAAGCGCACTGCTTTCCCTCTTCTCGGCCGGCCCCCTCACAGCCTGGACATGTCCCCGCCCGACCTCAGTCTTTGCAAGTTCTGCGGTAAGCCGCTCTATTTCCATCTCCTTTTGGTCGGCAATTGCCTTTGCTTCCCGTGCCTGCCTCTTAAGACCGGAAATCTCCGAAGTTACCCTCTCTTTCTCTTTTACAACGAGATCTCTTGATACCTGTGCCTCGGCCTTGGCCTGCTCAAGTGCCTTTTCTATCTCCGCTTTTGCGTCTTTTTTTGCATTAGATACTATCAGTTCTATGGACTCGGAGCTCCTCAGCCTTGGTTCAACTGTCTTTGCTCCCGGTCTTGGAGAAAGACCCGCAAGGGAGACTATTTCAGGGACCGCCTGTTCCCATCCAATGGCCATAACGTGGACCCCGGCCACTCCCGGTATTTCACGGACCTGCTTTATGATATCTACACAGATATTGATACCTTCTTCCTTTGGGTCCTTTGCACCCTTCAGACGTTCAATAACTTCATCTGTAACATCAAGGCCCGGCACGAATTTTTTCATATACCGCGCCATTCCAACCGATTTGGGGGGCGTCACCCCTGCAAGGATATAGACTTTTTCATGGAGGCCAAGGTCTCTCACCATCTCCATGAACCTGGCAAATTTTTCGACATTGTAAATAATTTGGGTCTGTATGAAGCTTGCGCCGGCCTCCACCTTCTTGGCCACTCTTATGGGCCTATACTCAAATGGGTCAGCAAAGGGATTTGCGGCCGCACCAAGTAAAAGCCTCGGCTCATGAGACTTGATTTCATCACCACACTGGAATTTTTTATCATCCCGCATTGCCTTGACCATACCCAGTAGCTGTATGGAGTCCATGTCAAAGACACCCTTTGCCTGGGGATGGTTTCCAAATTTCTGGTGATCTCCGGTAAGGCACAAGAGATTCTTTATGCCAAGCGCCGAGGCCCCCAGGATATCTGATTGCATGCCGATACGGTTCCTGTCCCTGCAGGTCATCTGCATCACAGGTTCCACACCTTCCGCCAATGCAATAAGCCCTGCGGTCAGGCTGGACATCCGTACTATAGCTGTCTGACAGTCTGTTATATTAACAGCATCTACATGGCCCTTGAGAATACGGGCCTTCTCACGGACTACATCAAAATTGCCGTTTTGGGGTGGGCCGAGTTCTCCGGTCACTGTGAACTGACCTGAGGTTAAAACCTGTTCTAGATTGCTTCCTGATATCACGGTAGCAAGTCCTCCCTGATCCTGCGACGCGGCCCGCCATGACCAGACGGTCTCCAATCGCGAATGGGCACGATTTTTCTGAGTAGTTGGTCTTGATTTCGACCAGTCAGTTTCTCACAGATCTGATGCCATATGCAAGGTACATCCGGATTGATTTCGCATCTGCCCCCCACAGACCCTCCACAGGGTCCGTTGGACAGACTTTTGGCACATCTTGCGACAGGGCAAAGACCCCCAGTCAGGTGTAATATGCAGGCCCCACAGCCGGCACACATCTCGGCCCACTCGCCGCTGCTCAGATTGGCACCGTAAAATAATGTATTAAGGGCAGGCAGCACATTGACGTCAGGGCAACGGTCTGCGATAAAATTTACACCAACCCCGCAGGCCATTGAGAGTACTGCGTCGTATTTTTTCCCATCTTCTTTCAGCGGTTCCAAATACTCAGGATCGCACTGTCTAACGTAAGTTGCTTCATCAATTTCTATTGGTTTTCCAGCCTTTTTTCTTCCGAGGCGCAATGCAGAGGCAAGAATACCCACTTCCTTATCACCACCGGCAGAACATACTGCCACGCAACCTCTGCATCCAAGGACGAGCAATTTTTCTACCCCGGAAATTATCTCCAAGATTTCATCCAAGGGCTTTTGTTCAGCAATTATCATTATTATATCACTCCCGACTCAGGTGTTACCTAAGTTGAGCTGTCAGCAATTAGCTATTAGCTATAAACTAATCGCTAACAGCTAAAGGCTAATCGCTCTAATTAAGTACTATGCAATCGCTCTAATTTTGAGATCCGTGCTGTCATCTCCCTGACCGCCTTCACAATGGGCTCGGTCTCACCACAGTGAACAAAGAACATCTCAATCCGGTCCGGATCGATATTCAATTCCTTAAGGAGCTTTTTTGTATAACCAACTCTTTTTTCAGCCCGCCTGCTGCCGGAAAGGTTATGACATTCATCTGCACGGCAACCTGCCACAAATACTGCCTCAGCCCCTTGTTCAAAGGCATCTAACAGCGCACGTACTTCAATACGACCAGTACATGGCAGCTTCTTTACATCCAGACTTTCCGGAATAAGACCTGCCTCCCTCAACGTATCAGTCGCAACACTGGCCGTGTAGTTGCAGCAAAAGGCCACGATCTTTCCGATTTGGTGATTATTATTCATCTATGTGCTCATCCAGTCACCCATTCACTCAACTTATTCAGTCCCTTCTGTTCAAGTGATGGGGCCAGAGTAATGGCCCCGGCAGGACACTCCATGACGCATATACCACATGCCTTGCAAAGCTCCGGTTCAATATAGGCATGGCCTGTATCAGTTATATAGGGTGCACCAAACGGGCAAAACCTGACGCACGTGAGGCATGCCACGCATTTTTCAGGATCAACCTTTGCCAGGAGCCCCAGATTCGCCAGACGCTCTTGATCCACCAGACCCTGTTTGAGGGCCTTATCCCGCAGGGCCTTGATCACATCGCTGCAACGAACTCCCTGGGGACAGACCTCTACGCAGCTCTGACACTGGGAACAGGCCCAGATTATATCCGAACTCAAGAGCTGTTTCTCAAGCCCAAGGACTACCATGTGTATGATCTTTCTGGGATCAAATCCCGGTACTACTTTCTCCACAGGACACACACTACTGCACGAACCACATCCATAACACTGGGCCAGAGAAGAGCATCCTTTCAAATTGGACAGCTCTGACACAAATGAATTATTCAACTTCGAAGACTGTATAGCCATAATTTAATACCACTTCGACCCTTTCTCCTTTACCAATTCCTTCTTGGAAAGGGTCTCCAGAATTTTTTCTATCTCTTTGTTGCTTCCGCCGGTTTTTTCACACAGGTCGGCACTTTTACAGGGCCCCTGTTCCGCAAGGCAAAGCTGTATTTCCTGAGTGAGTCTCTCCTTGCGGAAAGCAGGAAGGACCTTGCTTGCCACTCCTGCTGAAATGACATGAGGGCTGTAATCATCCGACTTGTTTATATCTTTAGCTAATTTACCAAGGGCAGTGCGCACTTTTCGTCCTGAGGCCGCTTTGATCCCGGCCTTTAAATGCATGCGAATTACATCTTTTCCCTTCTCACCCTCAGCAGTACCTAAGGGCCCCATGGACTTTATGTCTGACACATACCCTGTAATAAGTTCTACAAATCTGGGGGCTTCAGCAGCCGAGGCCCACTCAAGGGCCATGCGGTCAGGATTTACCCCTGCATCTTTGAGTGCTTGGCGGCAGGTCTCTGCTATTATCATCGCTTCGTAATTACCAGACTGGTAATGACACTCTCCCAGGTGTCAGCCGCCGGTAAAAACGCCGTCAGCACCGCATCCAAATGCTTCCAGGATAAACCGGACATCTATCCTGCCCGTGCACATAACCCTGATAACCCTGACATTGGATGGATACTGGTATCGTGACACGCCTGCCGCATCGGCTGCCGCATAGCAGCACCAATGGCAAAGGAAGCCTAAGATGTGCGGATTAAAGACCTCCTGGGTCATGATTTGCTCCTTTTTTACTTTTTTCTAAACGCATTTTTCTCCTGCAAAGGCATGAATCTGGGCCATAATGGCCTCGTCCGTAAATCCACCCATACTGATGGCAAGTGTAGGACAGTGTGATGCACATATTCCACAGCCCTTACAGGATGCGGTAATGGTCTCTGCCTTGCGCCGCTTGTTTACCTTGATAAGACGAATGGCATTAAAGGGGCAAAGGCTTTCGCAGATTCCACACCCGATGCAGACATCTTTGTCAACTCTTGAGACTATGGGAGCAACCGCTGCCTTCCCTTTTGCCAGGGGTATGGCGGCCTTTGCCGCGGCTGCTTTTGCCTGGGCTATTGATTCATCAAGGCATTTAGGTCCATGGGCCAATCCGCAAAAATAAATGCCTTCTGAAGCCAGTTCAACCGGCCGCAGTTTCACGTGGGCCTCAAGGAAAAAACCTTCCGGAGTCAGGGGGGTCTTTAAGACTTTGGCCAGGGCCTTATTATCCCCTGGAGCGATGCCTACGGATAGCACCACAAGGCATGCAGATATATCAATCTCATCTTTCAGGAGACGGTCAAAGACCCGGACCTTAATCTTCCGGTCCTTTTCTATTACCTGAGGCCTGCGGTCAGGCTGATATCTTATGAATATTACGCCTTTTTTTCTGGCTTCCCGGAATAAGTCTTCATAAAAACCATAGGTGCGCATGTCCCTGTAAAGGCAATAGATTCTGAGATTTGGTTTAATCTCTTTGAGTTTAAGCGCATTTTTGATCGCCTGGGTACAGCACAACCGGCTGCAGTGACTCATGTCTTCCCCGCGGCTGCCCACGCACTGAATCATGACAACATTTTTTACATTCTTCAGTATGCCCTTACCCTTGGCCAGACTCTCCTCAAGTTCAAGTTGGGTAATTACCCGGTTATTCTTGCCATATTTATAAGACTTGGGGCTGTATTCACGGCCTCCTGTTGCAATGACTATCACGCCGTGGTCAACAACCACGGCCTGCCCCCCTTTAACAATGGAAGAGGTAAAATTACCCACATAACCGGAAATCGCCTCCACCTGAGCCTGTAGCATTACACGGACCCTGGGATGTTTGTCCACCCTCTTTATCAGGTCATCCAGGACCTTCGATGCCTCTTTTCCGTCCATGGTCCAGACGAGCCGCCTCAGATTACCTCCCAGTTGATTGCTTCGTTCCACTAGTATGCACTCAAAGCCCTGGTCTGCGATGCTGAGTGCTGCAGTTATACCTGCTGCACCGCCTCCTATCACCAAGGCAGTGGGCAACACGTCCACAGTTGTCTGTTCCAGAGGTTCCAGGAGCCTTGCCTTGGCCACTGCCATCCGGACAAGGTCCTTGGCCTTTTCAGTTGCGGCCTTTGGTTCCTGTGAATGGACCCAGGAACATTGATCCCTGATGTTGGCCATCTCGATAAGTGCCGGGTTTAGACCAATTGACTTCAAGGTTTCCTGGAAAAGGGGTTCATGGGTGCGGGGGGAACAGGCCGCAATGACGACACGGTTAAGCCGATTTTCCTTTATTTTATCAGCTATGCCCTTCAGGGCATCCTGGGAACAGGAGTAGAGGGTGTCTTTGGAAAATACTACACCCGGAAGCGTACCCGCATAATCTTTGACCGCATTAACATCCACAACACCGGCAATATTGGACCCGCAGTGACAGACAAATACACCTATCCGGGGTCCCTCAGACGCAAGGGCCTTGTCCTCTTCAGGGTATGATATTGTAACAGTTCGGGTATTCCGGACTTCTGACAGGAGTTCCGAGGCCATGGCTGCCACACCGGAGGCCTGGGTGACACTCTCGGGAATATCCTTGGGTCCCTGAAAGGCCCCTGCCACATAGACCCCGTCACGGCTTGTAGCAAGGGGTGAATCCACGGACGTCTTACAGAATTCATAGTGATTAAGCTCTATGCCGGCAATCTCCGCAATTGCCTTTGCGTCCTTCGGGGCATTAAGTCCTTCTGAGAGGACCACCATATCAAATAGTTCTGAACCAGACTTTCCGTCATCTGTCGTCCAGGTAAGGGCAAGCTGCCCGTCTACCTGGTCTATCCTGGGAATTCTGGCCCTTATGACCCTGAGTCCATATTTATCCTCAGCCCGCTCCCTTGCAGCATCAAAGCCTTTACCCTGAGTCCGGACATCCATAAAGAAAAGGGCAATATCCAGATCCGGATTGTGTTCTTTTGCAACCGAGGCCTCTTTTATGGCATACATGCAGCAGACAGTGGAGCAGTAACCGTTTCCACATGTCTCGTCCCTGGAGCCCACGCACTGGAGAAATGCGATTTTTTTAAGCGGTTTTTTGTCGGAGAGGCGGACTATGTGGCCCTCTGTCGGCCCGGATGCGCAGGTCAATCGTTCAAACTCTATGCTTGTGACCACATTGAGGAAACGTCCATAACCGTACTTTTCCAGAACAGACCGGTCTGTCCTGCCAAACCCTGGAGTCAGGACCACAGCTCCGATGTCCAGGCTTAGCTCTCTGGGCTTCTGGCTGAAATCTATAGCCTGGGCCGTGCATATCTGGGCACAAAGATTACAGGTCTCATAGTTTATTCTCAGGCAGGCTTTGGGATCTATGTAGTAGCTGGATGGTATGGCCTGGACATAGTCTATGTGAGGCGCACGGGTTATATTCAGTCTTTCATTGTACAGATCAACAATCGGCATAGGGCAATACATTGTACACGTACCACAGGCCGTGCACTTATCATCGTCTATGAAACGCGGCTCCTGATGCACTCCAGCCGTAAACCGCCCTGGTTCTCCCTCCAGGGTTTCCAGCCTGGCACTTGTCAGGATCTCTATATTTGGAGACCGACCGGCCTCAACCAATTTCGGTGCCAGTATTCACAACGAGCAGTCGTTGGTAGGGAAGGTCTTGTCCAACTGGGCCATGACCCCACCGATAGAGGCCTTTTTTTCCACCAGGTATACGTAGTAGCCCAGGTCGGCAAGATCCAAAGTTGTCTGTACCCCCGCAATCCCTCCGCCCAGCACCATAACCGCACCGGTTTTTTTAGCTTTGCCTTCAGGCATTTGCTTTTCCTAATTCCTAACTCTTAACTCTTAATTTTTAACTAAAACCATAAACATCCTTAATGATCATCAAACCTATCTGCTAATTGATCGTTATGTCAAGATCTAGGGTGGAACCGATAGCTGATTATGCTGAAAATACTCCATCTGCTACCGTAATTGTTCACCTCCACCCGGCATGGGCAGACTTTTTCGAATTTCAAAGCTAATTTGATAGTATAGGAATTTACTTTTTAAGTTCTGCCGCAGACGGCTGATTCAAATCGGCTCCTTACTGTTGTCTTTTTCCCGGACCAAGGCTATTCTGTTACGTAATTTCTAAGAAAGGAGTTCAATGCTAATGCCTGATGAGGCATCCAACAAAACCCTTCCCAAGGCCTATGATTTCCGTGACGTAGAACCCCACTGGTATAAAGAGTGGACGGAGAAAGGTCTTTTCGCAGCTACGTTTGATCCTGAGCGTCCATACTTCTCTATGGTGATACCGCCTCCCAATGTCACGGGTGTACTGCATATCGGCCATGCCCTTAACAATACTCTTCAGGATATCCTTGTTCGATACAAAAGGATGGATGGATATAATACCCTTTGGGTCCCCGGAACAGATCATGCCGGTATTGCCACACAGATTGTGGTGGAGCGCCGCCTGGATGCAGAAGGTCAATCCCGCCACGACATCGGACGAGAGAAGTTCATAGAGAAGGTCTGGGAATGGAAGGCGTCAAGCGGCGGCAGAATCATCGAGCAACTAAAGGCCCTTGGCTGTTCCTGTGACTGGTCAAGGGAAAGATTTACAATGGATAAGGGCCTTTCAAGGGCTGTAAGAGATGTCTTTGTAGGTCTGTATGAAGAGGGCCTTATATACAGAGGAAATTATATAATTAACTGGTGCCCAAGGTGCCACACTGCTCTTGCCGACATTGAGGTGGAACACGAGCAGACAGAAGGACGCCTGTGGTACATGCGCTATCCGTTTGCGGAAAACGCAGAGGAAATCACCAAATCACCAAATCACCAAATCACCAAATTCATAACCGTTGCCACCACAAGACCGGAGACCATGCTTGGAGATACGGCAGTAGCCGTCCATCCGGAAGACCCCCGTTATAAGGATTTGGTCGGCAAAGACCTTATGCTCCCGCTGTTAAACAGGCGCATACCAGTGGTTGCAGATGCGGCGGTAGAGCCTGAGTTCGGTACGGGTGCGGTAAAAGTTACCCCTGCCCACGACCTGAACGATTTTGAGATAGCAAAAAGACAGGGACTCCAATCCATCAATATCTTTGATGAAAATGCAAGACTCACTGAAGCTGCCGGCCAGTATGCCGGTCTTGACCGCTATGAGGCCAGGAAGCAGGTCATTGCCGACATGAAGAAACAAGGCCTGCTGGAAAAAGAAGAGGCCTATGACCTTGCGGTGGGCATATGTTATCGCTGCAAGACAGTGGTGGAACCCAGACTTTCAAAACAGTGGTTTATAAAAGTCGCGCCCCTGGCGGAACCTGCCCTCAAGGCAGTGAAGGATAAGCAGACCATCCTGGTCCCTACCTCATGGGAAAGGACATATGATGAGTGGATGACCAATATCCGGGACTGGTGCATATCCCGACAGATCTGGTGGGGACACCGTATCCCGGCCTGGACCTGCACAGCCTGTGGCGAGATCATTGTGGCAAGGGAGGAACCTAAAGCATGTCCCAAGTGTGGGAACACCGACCTTAAGCAGGAGAACGATGTACTTGATACCTGGTTCAGCTCAGCCATCTGGCCCTTCTCCACCTTAGGATGGCCTGACAAGACCCCTGAACTTGAGACCTTTTATCCCACGTCAGTGCTTATAACAAGCTTTGACATCCTGTTCTTCTGGGTGGCCAGGATGATGATGATGGGCCTTCACTTTATGGGGGATGTCCCGTTTAAACATGTATATCTACATGCCCTTATCAGGGACATCGAGGGTAAAAAGATGAGCAAGTCAAAGGGGAATGTAATTGATCCTTTGACCATTATGGAGAAATACGGAACCGATGCGGTACGCTTCACTCTGGCGGCCTTTGCAGCCCAGGGCAGGGACATAAAGCTGGCAGAAGAGAGGATCGAGGGTTACCGTCACTTTGTCAACAAAATCTGGAACGCAGCCCGGTTTGTACTTCTTAATCTGAAAACCGGTGAAGATGTCATGGCCATGCCTCCTGAGCCTGATTCTTTTTCCGATCCATCAGAAAGGTGGATACTTTCACGCCTCAACCAGGTGACCGATACTGTTCGGAACGCCCTGGATGAATTTGACTTTGATGTTGCTGCAAAAGAACTATATCAGTTTTTCTGGCATGAGTACTGCGACTGGTATCTTGAGCTTGCAAAACCCGCGCTTACAGGAGCTGAACCTGATCGACAGGGTGCAGCCAGATGGGTAACACTCACTGTGCTTGATCATAGCCTCAGGCTCTTTCATCCCTTTATGCCTTTTGTGACAGAGGAACTTTGGCACCATCTGCCAGGGCAAAGAGATCACATCATGGTTTCTCCTTTCCCCAAGCATGTTGATGCGTGGAGCGATGCCCGGGCAGAAGACATAATCAAACAAGTTATGGAGGTGGTAAGCTCCATTCGAAACGCAAGATCTGAGCTTAAAATACATCCTGGAGCCAAAATCATTGTCATCGCCCTGCCACATTCTGAGAAGGTCTACGATTTTCTGGATTCTCAGGAAAAGGCAATAAATACCCTTGCCGGAGTGAAGACCCTGAACCTCCTGAAAGAAGGAGAACTACGTCCTGAGGGTGCAGCTACGGTCATACTCGAAGATCTTGAGATTTTTATACCTCTTGAGGGATTTGTGGATATTGAGGAAGAACTTCGAAAGCTCACCAAAGAGGAAAAAAAGATCGGCAAGGAGCTTGCCAAGACGGAGGCCAAGCTCAAGAATGAAAAATTTCTTTCCAGGGCACCTCAAGAGATCGTGCAAAAGGAACGTGATAAGATTAAAAAATTTCAAACAAAACTAAAAAAATTTATCTCTCACAAGAAAACTCTTGAAGGTGTACTAAGTTGAGCTGTCAGCCTTTAGCGGTTAGCTATTAGTTTTATGATTATAGGATGTTTTGTTATTACAAACTTTCACCCGTTTGGTGTTATTTCTAATTAACGTAATGCCTTAATTTTTCAGAGCTAAACGCTAATGGCTAACAGCTAATCGCTCAATTTAGGTAGGAGCTAGACAATGGCTTCACTCGTTTATCCGCCTCACCGCTTTTTATACAGTCAGCAGATATCCGCAGCTCTGGCAGAGGACCTTGAACATGGTGATATAACTACCGACGCTATAGTGCCCCCTGAGGCCTTTGGCTCAGCAGTTATTGTTGCCAAGGAGCCTGCCGTAATTGCAGGGACATTTGTGGCCCAAGAGGCCTTTATACAAATGGACCCTGACGTCCGGTTTAAAGAAATAAGGGAAGAGGGCTCAGAGGTCTCCATCGGCGATGCGGTCATGGGACTTTACGGCAAGCTTGCCGCCATTCTCCAGGCAGAACGGGTGGCACTCAATTTTCTTCAACGCCTGTGCGGTACTGCCACCCTTACAAGAAATTTTGTCAATGAACTCTCAGGCCTTCCCTGTAGATTAGTGGACACCAGGAAGACTACACCCGGAATAAGACTACTTCAGAAATATGCGGTAAGGGTAGGGGGAGGCCATAACCATCGCTATGGTCTCTCAGACGGCCTTCTTATTAAAGACAATCACATCACGGCATGCGGTTCAATAACAGAGAGCATAACCCGGGCCAGGTCCAGGGCACCGCACACGCTTTTACTGGAAATAGAGGTTACAGGAATTGAAGAGCTTGAAGAGGCCATAGAGGCCGGGGCGGATGCAGTGCTTCTGGATAACATGGACCCGGCAACACTCAAGGATGCCGTATCCCTTGCAAGGAGGCTCAAACCCCGGATAATCCTTGAGGCATCAGGTGGAATACACCTTGAAAATGTCCGGGAAATGGCCCAAACAGGGGTGGACATAGTCTCAGTAGGGCTGCTTACCCACTCTGCCGGGGCGAGTGATTTGAGCCTCAGGGTCCTGAAAGGATAAAAAAAGCATAACCGTTCACCCCGCCCCTTGTTGTCCAAAGTATAGTTCACGGAACAGGTATCATTTTCAGATTTGTACCACCGCACTACACCTGTTTTCTCCAGCAAAGCACAGATTGTGCCGGATGCTCCCTGCATTATCCATTGATCCAAACGGTATTAATCTTGCATCTAAATATAAAGCTTAAGCCGACTCATTCTTAAAACAAAAACTGATTCCTGTCGGCATCAGCAGTCAATTTTAAAATGGATAATACTGCTTCTCCACAAATATTAGTAATAGACGACGATCGTGATATCTTGCAGGTAATGCAGATTCGCTTAAAGCTTATGGGATATCGAGTGGTAACCTGTATAGATCCCCAAGAGGCCCTGTCGATTTTTGAACAAGGCAACTTTTCAATAGTGCTCACTGATCAGCGCATGGAAGGCCTAAGAGGCTCGGATCTGGTAAATGAAATCCATCTCAGAGATCCACACGTCCCAATTATCATCATGACTGCATATGGAACAGTGAAAGATGCGGTCAAATCAGTACAACAAGGGGCATATACCTATATTGAGAAGCCGGTTGACATCCAAGAGTTGGAACTGCATATAAAAAGTGCCATGGAAAAGGCGGCCATGGAGCAGAGGCTGACTCAAGAAAGGAATAAATGGGAAAGGGTCGTGGAGGGCATGGGAGTTGCTGTGGTCCTACTTAACTTGGACTATACTGTGGTCTGGATGAATTCAATAGCCCAAAGCCTGTATAAAGTAGAAGATTTTTCTCAAGGACAGCGCTGCACTGAGATTATTTTCCAGGATAGTCTTCTTTGTGCTCACTGCCCGGCCAAAGTAGCATTGTCTTCCGGCAAAACCCAGTCTGTAGAACACCATAATCCGATAACAGATCACTGGTTCCTCGTAACTGCAATCCCTATTCAGGATCTCCAAGGAAATATCGTGCAGGCCGCGGTATCGGCCCTGGATACCACTGAAATCAGAAAGGCCCAGGATATATTTCTTCAACAGGAAAGGCTTAAGGGCGTCCTTGAAATGGCAGGATCAGCAGCCCATGAGTTGAGCCAACCTATGCAGTCTATCCTGGGATGGGGTGAGCTACTGAGGGACCGTATTAGTGAAAATGATCCAAACTTTCGAATATTGCAGTCAATATGCCAAGATATTGAAAAACTTGGTGATCTGATTACAAAAATCAGTAATGTGACTCGCTATGTAACCAGGGATTACCCAGGCAACATTAATATCATAGACCTGGATAAGGCCTCGACTGAGAGAAAGTAGGCATTCAGAGTTTGTAGTTTCGGACCCTAAGCCTCTGTGATTCCCCTATCTACTGACCAGTTTAGCAAACGTAAGGTCACCGGACCATCCGGGTAAAAATCCAGGACGTTGATGCAAGCGAAGTCCTGCTCAAGGGAAAATATTTTGTTGAGGGGGAGACCTATCGCCCTTGCAATCAAGACCCTGTTCACACCACCATGACTTACGATTGCTACTGCTTCTTCCTTGCACTTCTTAAGAGCCTCGTCTATGACGCGCCGTACCCGTAAAGTGACTTCTAGCAGATTCTCTCCCTGCGGTGGCCTGTAAGACTCCAGTTTTCCCATGCGTTTTGACAGGGCACCGGGATATCTTGCTTCTACTGCATCCCAACTAAGACCGGACCAGTGACCAAAGTCCACTTCCCTTAACTCTGATCTGGCCTCCACTGCAAGGCCCTTTTTTTCGGCAATTGCTTCTGCCAGAAAGAGACAGCGGCTGAGATCGCTGCTAAAGACCTTGCTGAAAGGGACGTCTTTCAGTCTATCCGCCAAGGCGAGGCTCTGTTTCCTGCCAAAGTCTGAAAGAAATACGTCTTGTTGGCTGTAGAAAACGCTTCCAGGATTTTCTACTTCCCCATGTCTTAAGAGGATAATACGAGTTGGTGTTTTCATTGAGTCTATTTTGAAACCAGAAATGATTACGCTGCAAAAACCGCTGCTGCACCGAGGAACAACAAGGTTTCGGATACTTCCAGGTGGCCTCCAAGCACATCCCCTGTGACACCTCCAAGCCTTTTTTTAAACCATAAAGATACCAGCAGACTCCAGGCTACTACCCCGGCAAAAAACCAGATGCCCCATAGCCCCCAGATAAACCACGCAGCACCAAGGGCCGTTGGACCGGCCAGGGCCAGGGTCCACCTGGTACCATGCCCCACAAAGGCCTTGCCAAGGCCCCCTTCAGGCCGGGCGTAGATTGACGACGACGCCATGACATTCAAAGCCCAACGGGACAGACAGGGACATAGCAACATTACCTCCCAGGCCCCCCTACCGGACAATACTGCAAGGGCCGATGCCTTAAGTAGTAATACAAGCACAAGGACCAGGATTCCCAATGCCCCGCTGTGGCTGTCCTTCATGATACTCAAGGCCTTTTCAGGCCCTGCCCCGCTTCCCAAGGCATCAGATGTGTCAGCGAGTCCATCCAGGTGCAAACCCCTGGTAAGAAAGGCCAGCAAGGCCACATCCATCACGCCCACAACAGATGGGGGCCACAGAGCCCTTGCTGTGCCGTCAAAACCTGTAAGCAGGCAACCGAGTAATAGGCCGACTGCCGGGAAAAATGCAAGGGATGCCCTCAACTCCGAGTCTTTGAATGACAAACCGGGAGCCAGGGGAATTATGGTTAGAAATTGAATGGCAAACAAGATACTTTTAATGCCGGCGACTCCTACTTCTCCCACTCCGTGCGGATCCTCTGGATCACTTTCTGCACATACCGGAGCTTATCAGGAGGACAGATCCCCAAAAGAGGAGATTCCTGTTCCACCGTATCCCCTGACTTGAAATAGACCTTGTAAAGTGCCCCCGGGACGCCTTCATAGCTAATCACCGTATCTCTTTTCATCAAGGACATGATCAACACCTCATCTCCAGGTCCCACGGACACGCCCTCTTTGGGCTGCTTTTCCATCCTTGCTGAAATCTCAGGTGCGAGGAGGTACCTGGCCCGCTGGGGGGCGGGAAGGATGTAGAGAACCTGGGTCAGAATGCGATCAATAATTTCTTCCTTATCCAGTTGATGCCGGATAGAAAAGAGCAGTTCACCCGCCTCTACAAATTGCCCCTCGATATCAAGGCAAATTTCACTAACCTGTCCACTCCAGAGGGCGGTCATCCTCTTCACGTTCCGTTCCCTCTCAATGACATAGAGCAGGGTCCCGGGTCGCTGGAGCCACTCCCCACTGGGCCCTTTGACTGTCTGGCCTTCCTTCACCTTAAGGAATACGACCCCTGTATGGGGTGTCTTTACAGGATAGTCCTCAAAGGGATAAGAACGATAGCGCCTTAATAAGTCGTTTAGATTAATATCCATGATTACACTATAAAAAATCCTGACACATGATTCCGCTCAAAAAGGCTCATTTATAATAGAGGTTAGGGCCGCCCAATGTCATCAAAGCATCGTGAAGATTTTTTTTGAACTCGCGTCTGTCCCAAATTCCCTGAATGTGGCCCCGCTTGAGGGCATTCTTGGCGCTGTGATAATCAGGTGGAACGTCCTGACCGGTGGTTTCCCTTATGACCCTTGGGCCGGCAAAGCCGATTCTGGAAGAACGTATGCCGAACTGATAAAGTGAACACCCCAAAAAACTTGCTACAGGACCAGCATAAGAATTATTGTCATAGACCACGATATAGAGACCGCCGTTGTCATTATATTCCCTCACTGCAAGGGTACATTTCGGCATCTGAACCACACCAAGTGTCCCTTCATGAATACGGATTCCGCCGGTGCTGTGTATATAAGCCAAAAGAGGCCTTCGGGTAGTACCGGCCACATCGCATGCCCTCACGAACTTCTCTCCCTCAGCAGTTCCAACCGTCCCGCCCCTGAAGTTGCTGAAGAGCATGGCCACTACCAGTCTTAGCCCCCACACTTCAGCATCAAAAGTTATCATGCTGGAATTGCGACCGGTACGCTTTATGTCTTTCTTAAGACGGACATCATAACCCTGAAAATCAAGGGGATTGCATGAGGCTATGTGATCGTTGAATTCATGGACCGAATTTTTATCAAAAAGATTCTCAAGATACCACTGATACTCAAGTGGAAAATGGTGGCCGCAGTTGGGGCACACTCCGCAGAATTCCCCATAGAGGTCAGGCACCCATAGGTCCAGACATCCATATTTTGAAGCATTGGGGCAGGTAACAGTACGGTCTTCATT
The DNA here is from genome assembly GCA_964646435.1 of uncultured Thermodesulfobacteriaceae bacterium. Taxonomy (GTDB): domain Bacteria; phylum Desulfobacterota; class Dissulfuribacteria; order Dissulfuribacterales; family UBA3076; genus UBA3076. The sequence goes on along the minus strand of CAZYEJ010000012.1, from coordinate 18,532 downwards.
GGCAAGCGGGCTGACGTAAGACTCCCACTCTTCCGCAAAGATCGATCTGTGCTCAGGCCCCTCGGAACGTACGACTTTACCCGGGCGCTCCGGCTGAGGAAAAATAAAGTCATAGGCCGCCATTACGGGCTCAGTGACCTTTCTGAGAAACACAGAACCTTCACTTGAGACCTCTTCTATTACTTTTTGAACATTTCGCCTGTGCGGCCGCAGAAGGCCATACCTTAGATCGTAGTAAGTCTTGCTGGCAAAGATCTTCGTCTTCCTGATTCCCTCGGTTAAAACATTTTTGTTCTCGAGAAAATACCCATTGCCCAACTCCATATACTTCTTGAGCCTGAATTCAATAAGTCGTTCTATCTCAAGGTCTGTGAGACTCCAACTGATGAATAGATCAAAGTCCTCCGGGACCTCCTTCCCCTCCTCTTTCCGCCTTTTCAAGGCATAGGCCCGGAAAGCTCGGAAGTTCTTGGTTTTCAATACTACTTCGTCGGTAGCACGAAGTATCTCATAGCGAAGTCTGCGAAAAAAGGGGAAATCATCCCGCCTGGCTCCAAGGGGGGGCTCCTCTATAATGCGATCAACAGTTCCGAGTTTCAGGTTGTCTTCAGCAGTTATCTTTAACTGAACGGCACAGTGTTCCACAAGCTCTCTAGGGACCTTTTCGCCCTCTCTTATCTTTCCTTCTATTGCAGCCGCACCTTCAGGAGAAATGACCGAGTAATAGCCCCTTGAACCCATGAGCCTGAGACCTGAAACCCCTATTGCCTCAGCGCCACCGGAGCCACCTTCAGAGATAAAAGATACCATGGGGACCTTTAGCTTTGCCATTACGTATAGATTGCGGGCTATCTGCTGCGCAGCTCCGGGGTAATCTTCAATGGGGTAGGATCCAGGGGTAAAAATATAGAAATGTATGGGAATGCCTTCGGTTTCAGCTACCCTCATATACCTCAGGGCCTTATCATTTCCCCAGGGCCTGGCACATCCTCCATTTCTGTATTCCTCTCCTCGGCCCTTTTCATGACCTATGACCATGACGTGATGGCTATAGAGCTTGTTCTTGACTCTTCTCGATATAGTAGCCCTGGCCACCATTATCGCAGGATCAATATTACAGTCTCCCTCCCCGCCTAACTCGGTATAGGAGTCGTACACATTCTCCAGGATATCCATAAGGGTAAAACGCTGGGGGCTACGGACGATGTTCACAATCTCTGCAGGACCGAGCTTCTCGGCAACTCTATCCTCAAGAAAGGAGATCCTGTCCTCGATCCGATCGATTTCCTCAAAAAGATCCGCCTCTTTTATCTCAAAAAGAGACTGACGAAGCCACTGGATCCGTCCAAGAAGATCACCAACATTGGACCACTCACTGTTGCCCTTGATATCAATAAGATATGAGATCCGATCAGCGAGCTGACTCAGTAACTTGCCGCTATCCGCCATATGTACCTTGTCTATACACATTCATGTATTGTCGGTGATTAAAATTGAAGCACGTCATCAATCCGATCATAGAGGTATTCCAGGTTTGTGATAATATTTTCGTCTTTGGCCCCTTTACCTTCTATAACAGTCCCATTCTGAAACTGCCTGGCCCTTTCCTTGGCCTGTTCCGTATCCTGGCCCCAGATAATAGCAAGAGCAAAGTTGGGATCATACTCTGTGGGAATCTTATAGGGCCTATCTCTGGGCACATGAGAATAAAGCCTCGCCCAAGGCTCGTCCGGATAATCAAAGCGTGTGATGGTGCCACACCATGGTGCAAAACCTCTTTTGGTATCTTCAGCAACAATCCTCATCTCTATGCCGGTCCCTTCAAAGGATATATCTTTTTGAGTAAAACCCAGTCTATCTCCAAGGGCCACTCTTATCTGGTCCCTGATCAAATTTGGAGGCTTATTACTCCCGTTTAGCCTTGAAATGCACGCTGAAATCTCGTTTTCAACCTGTATGCGGGTATTGACCTCCATAAGGTAGGGACTGCCATCTCTGGATACTATCCACTCCCATGTTCCTATGTTGTCATAGCCCGCGTGTTTTGCCAGACGCACAGAATACTTCACGATCCGATCCAGGACCGCCCTTGCATCAAAAGAATACTCATACACAGCAGGATCAAAGCCGGGAGCCACTTCCACCCTCTTTTGCCTGCCTGCACTCTGTATAGTGCAGTTTCTGGTTCCGAAATGCACCACTTCACCATATGAACTGCATAAAAGTTGAACTTCAAGGTGCTGATAATCTCTAAGACACTGTTCGATCAGGACTCCCTCATCCCCAAACTGTCGCTTGGCATAGTTCTGTATCCGACGGTAGGTTCTCTTGAAGACATCAAGGTGGCTAACCTCTTCAATACCCATACCTCCACCACCGGCAGAGGCCTTTACCAGAATAGATGGATGATGAATGCCCTGTTCTTTCTGGAGAAAAAAAAGCTCCTCCGCCACTTCTTCAGCCTCCAATTCATTATAGATTGATCCATCAGACCCTGGAATCACCGGTACATTGAGGCCCTTTGCCAGACGCTTGGTGTTTATCTTGCTGCCAAGATCCCTTATGACTTCCCATTTGGGACCTATAAAAGTCAGAGGCCGGTTCCTCATGGCGGCCCTTCTGGCAAAACCGTAATTCTCGGAAAAAAAACCATAGCCAGGATGAATAGCAGTGCATTCAGCCTCATCTGCCACGGAGAAAACCTCATTGGGGTCCTTGTAGTTAGCTATGCGATAAGCCTTCTTAAAACCGCTTTTTTCCTGCTGCGCAATTCGAACGTGTAATGAGAATTCGTCCTCCTTTGTATATAGGACCACGTAATCCAGACCAAGATCCTTGCAGGCCTGAATAATACGGAGGGCGATCTCTCCGCGGTTTGCTATTAATACACGCTCCTTGCCCATAAAGCCCCTTCCAATTCGCCGGTTTATACCGGGTCAAACAGAACCGGTCAATTTAGTGATACATCTATAGAATACCCATTTTTTGATCAAGAGCAATAATATTAATCTCGACAATCCAGAGCGTTAACCTTTGATATTGTAATTTCTCAATAAGTTGGGACGGATTACATTTTGCGACTATTCACTGGATTCCTGCTTTCGCAGGAATGAAGGGCATTTACATCCAAACGTCATTCCGCGAAAGCCGGAATCCAAATATCTTACCCTGAGTTATTGAGAAGTTACAAAAAATGGTTGCTCGATGAAAGAATTTTCGTAGCCGTTCACGGAGTTACAACACCCGTTTTACCGCAACCCACCGGACTGTAAGCGTTTACAGGGTGCTGCAGATGCGAGGCGGAGGGTACGCAGACGTACTTCCTGTACTTCAAGTGCCTGACAACAAAGCAGATGCGGTGCCCTGTGAACGCTTACGAATTTTCAGACCAATGGCAGTAATTGTATGACGAACAGCCTACTCGGTGCTTGCTGCCTTTATCTTATATGATTATGCTGAAAAAAGTCCTTTTGCGGTCTTCGGGTTTAGATCCCCGGGAACCTAAAAAAATGTATCAAAAAAGCTTATTGAGAATTGCCCTCAACTAATGGACATGTCTTTACCTTTACCAAGGTAATCCTCCCTATCGAACTCCTTCCTACTGTAGGTCTAAGCGGTATGTTTTTTGTGAACGGGTTTAGAATGTCTCTCTTTGTGGCTTACCTAGTGTGGGCGGGTTTTATCTCTTGGACCTGGCTCTGGCTCCCTGTACTCATCCTATTATTTTTCTTATTTGCCTTGGGCTTAGCGGCCTTTCTGGCCGCTCTGTGCGTATTCCTCAGAGATACTCAGCAGATCCTTCCGATAATCATTTTTGTCTGGTTCTACCTGACCCCGATTATTTATCTGGGGAGAATAAAAAAGTATATTTTAGTTTGCATTTGATTACAAGAAGAATTAAAATGAATACAAAAGAATGCGAATGAGGAGCTTTAAAATGCCAAAAACCATAACTCTTAGATTATCAGATGAGGAATATAGACTTTACTCCAATGCGGCAGAGGCCGTTAATAGACCTATTTCCAACCTCATTAATTATTTAGCCCAGCAAAAACTTGAAGAAGAGCTTTTTGTTGATCATATTGAAATGGATGAGATTTTAGGAAACTCAAGGCTTGTCGCTGGCCTGAAGAAAGGTTCCGAGGACGTAAAACAAATGAAGGGATCTTTTGTCGATGTATAAAGTATTTGAAACGGAAAATTTTTTAAAATCCCTCGAACAAGATTTCGGTGGTCAAAGAGAAAAAATAAAAAAGAAACTCAGAAAGTATGTCTACCTCCGACTAAAAGCATCACCCGAAATTGGGCCTAATATAAAACGGCTTCGGGATTGGCAACCGCCAACATGGAGATACAGGATAGGCTCTTACCGTTTTTTCTACGAAATCGACAGAGAAAAAAAGATTGTTTTTATGACCCTGGGCGAACATCGAGGAGAGGCGTATAGAAAATGAATGACAATGGGGTACACTTCAGTTCCAGCTTTGTCTGAAACAACGTCCCTCATTTCACATTCACTCTGTCGGAAGAGTTCAGCAAGATATGTTGTTTAAATTGGCAACGTCCCCTATTGCATAGGTAACTCCCGGCCCCATTTTATACGATTTGCGAAACGAACAAACGAGAGGAAAGGGATGAGGCTTGGGGACGGCGGATAAGAACTTGGAGTTGTCTATGTGGGTCTAAAAGGAGTTATTCAACCTAATCAACAACGTCCCCCAGATTCTCTCTATCCCTTCGTTCGGCCAATGATCAGGAGGACAGATTACAAATGAAAAAGGTTGCGATGCAACATGTTTAATATTATTATTAATCTAGATTTAGCATCTAGACAGGAGGTATCAAGTTGTCGTTAGCTCAGTGGTCGCTTCAAAATGCAAAAAACAAGTTCAGTGCCTTGGTTGAGGCAGCAAAACAGGGTAAGCCACAGGTGGTTACTAGGCGTGGCGTGCCTGCTGTAGTTGTTATTTCATTTGAGGATTTTGCCAGGTTCCTGCATGTGGAAAAAATGGCCGTGCCATCGTTCAATGAGCACCTCCTGAATATGCCAACTGACGAAGGTGAGTTTGAGCGTTGTGAGATTTCTTTGAGGAAAGTCGTGTTGTGAGTTTTTTGGTCGATACGGTGGTTCTTTCAGAACTTAGGAAGAAAAATCGGGACAGGAATGTTGTACGCTGGTTTAAGGATGCCCCTGCGTATGATCTTTTTTTGAGCGTGGTCACAATTGGTGAGGTGGAAAAGGGGATATCCAACCAGAGAAAAAAGAGTCCAGCATTTGCAAAGAAGCTGGAAGACTGGCTTTCCAATATTTTTTTGTATTACAGTGATAGGATTATTCCTGTCGATATTAATATAGCGCGTCGCTGGGGGAGACTGAGTGAAGAGCTTGGTCATTCAGGAGCGGATCTGTTGATCGCGGCAACTGCTCTTGAGCATGGATTAACAGTGGTCACGCGAAATACCAGGCATTTTGAGCCCACAGGGGCTTTAGTTTTGAACCCCTGGCTAACAGACTGACAGGTGACGTTGCCAAATAATTCAAATAAACCACGTGGGAAGCAAAAACAGGAATTGGCCTATCCGCTTGACTCTCGTGCACACTATATATCGTACTTGTATCCCATTATTCTGAATGAGGCGTGGGGACGGTGGATAAGAACCTGGAGTTGTCTATGTGGGTCTAAAAGGAGTTGTTCGATGTAGTAAAGGGCGTCCCCCCAGATTCCCCAGATTCCCTTCAGCACCATATCTTCCAGATACCGATGTGCTTAATGCTTAATGATGGTTATGATTTTAATAGGCTCAAATTAAGCTATTTGAAGCGAATTTGAGCAGGGTGATCCATACTATAACCGGAATCTTCGGGAGGAGCCTGCTGACTTCCGGATAAAATTGAAACAATAGATTTGGGTTATGAAGTCAAATGATATGAACCGATCTGAAAAATATTTTTCTAAACCTAAAGTCTCATCTGCAATCGTGACTTACAATAAAAAAGAGTCGATACTTAAACTGCTGACTTTTCTAGAAACTCAGAATATTCCAACATTTGTAACTGATAATGGTTCAATAGATGGAACTAGAGAAGCGATACAAAACCGTTTTCAGAATATTTCTATGCTTGAAAGCAGTGAGTATCTTGGCAAGACCGGCGGTTTTAACTGCGCTATACTGGCGGCACTATCAACTGGATCTGACTACATTATTCTTCTTGATGATGATGTAATGCCGGAATTCGATTGCATTGATAAGCTATCCTTTTTTTTAGATACACATAAAGATTATGTTTTTGTTGCGCCAGCGGTCTCTATTGAACCGAAACAAAATATCCTTCAGGAGACAGGAGGAGACGTTGTTTTCTCAAAGAAAATTCCTGCTGAAGCCTGGAATCCCTCTCAAACAGGTTCTCATTTACCCGAATATACGGATATTGATTACGCCAGCGCATGTTGTCTAATGGTACGCGCAGACTCTATCTTAAAGCTGGGTGTAATGGACTGGAATTATATTACCTTTAACGATGATGTGGATTGGTGTTTCCGCCTTCGTGATGCCTTTGGTAAAGGAGCGTGTGTTACAACAGCAAAGGCATATCACGATTCACAATGGTCAAACTCATTTAATTCACTGCGGCTTTATTGTTTAGAGCAAAACAACCTGTATCTTAAGGCCAAATTTCGAAGGGGATTATCAGACATTAATTCCCTTACGTCAAACCTAATACGTCTCTACAATATCTGGCTATACAGTAAGGTAATCGGAGACAATGAATTATCCAACACCTTTTTTCATGTATTGTCCGACGCATGGCACAAACGTTATGGAAGATGGAAGGGATCAACACAATTCGGAATGTCCAGAAAAAAACTGGATAAAACATATTTCATAGAAAATCAAATAAACCGCGTTTTAATAGATAGTTTCTCAGAAGAGTATGACCCTGAAATTTTTGAGGCCATTACCGCATGTAGGGAAGATTTGACCGTGGATATTCTTTGCGATGCCGACAGGATTGAAAACTTTCGCAAAAAAAAATTGTTCTCCAACGTATACGGTCGATCAGATGGGAAAACAGGAACTCTTGCAACATTTTTTATGATTAAACGTCAGCGTTATGATCTCGTTGTAACAGATACTTCCATGAGGGAGAGAAGCATTACATGTATGGCAGGAAAACACTCAGCTTTTTTCAACGGCAAAAGGCTTTATGAGGCTTCAACCCGCCCTTTCATAGCCATATTCTCCAGGGGTGTTACTCCTGCTATCAGTATCTTGCTTGCATGGATGACATTTACAAAATTTCTTAACACTCGGGCACAAAGCATACCGTTTCCAGATGCAAAACCTCTTCTGGAGAAAATAGGCATAGATCCCTCTGAAGGCCAGCCCTGGAATCGTATTTGTAATATTCCCTTTGCTCTTCCGCATTTTTCATCAGAAAGTAGCAACTGTAGTCCAAAAATTCAAATCAAACATATTCTTAATCACGCTAAGAATCTTCTCATTTCATGTTTTCCTGGACCTGGAATAGAGAAAAAGACAAAATTTGGAAAATTTTATAATCCCCCTTTATCTCCACCTTTCCTCGGCCCAGGGGGGAAAAATAGGGGATACGATGAATGGTGCAGGGCAAGGGATGCGCATGCACCTTTTAAGTATAATACCCGATATCAAGGTAAAAAAACAATATTTTCAATTCTGGTTCCTGTCTGCGACCCTCCGCCCGATTGGCTTCAAGAGTGCATAGGCTCTGTAAAAAGTCAAAATTTTGGCCAATGGGAGTTGATCCTTTCAGATGATGGTTCAAAAATGGAACACGTACTCCCCATTTTGGAAAAGGCCGGATTCAGTGACCCTCGAATCCATTTTATTGAAAATAAAGAGTGCAACGGAATTTCTTCCGCCACAAACAGGGCTGCAGAAAAAGCGCGTGGCGAGTATCTGGTTTTTCTCGACCACGATGATATCCTTGATGCTTGTGCACTAACTGCTTTTGCTCAGGCCATCAAGGAAAATAAAAAAAATGGACCTGTTGATATTCTCTATGCTGATGAAGACTGCTTTGATCATGACCGGACACGTTTATTTCCCAGCCTTAAGCCTAAATATTCACCTGATCTCCTGCTTGCCACCAACTATATTCACCATCCGGTAGCTATTCGTCGAGACCTTTTTATACGCCTTAACGAGCTGCGCAGCATGTATGATGGATCACAAGATCATGATCTTCTGCTTAGGGCAGAGGAAATCTGCAATCAGATTGTGCATATACCGGATGTCCTCTACCATATGCGCAAACACCCCGGCTCACTTTCAGCCGATCCCCAAGCAAAACCGGAGGCCCATAAGCGTGACAGGCTGCTCATCGCAGAAACACTGAAAAGACGTGGAATAAGCGGTACAGTATCTCCTGCTCCGGAAGGATATCCCGGTCACAGCGTTGTTAAACGCAGGATGCCGGACAATGTTCCTGTATCTGTTTTGATTATATCTGACGGATCATCTGATATAAATGAAGCATCCAGTTACTGGAAAGATTGCCATTGCTTGATTGGACAATATGATACGCCTGTGGCGAAACAAATAAATGAACTGGCGCAAAAGGCTGAGGGTGACATCCTGATAATTGCCAGCTCGGGAATCCGTCCCATGGATGGGTGGAAAAAAGCGATTGTTCCTCATATATTAAGAGATAGTATTGGTTTGGTTACCGGGAAAATCAGCTATCATGATAAAAAGCTTTACTGTTGTGGATTGACCCTTGTCGCTGCAAGTGTTTCAGGACGCTGGCACCATAGATGGCCCTCATCAGATGCCGGATTTGGAGGTTGGCTTGCAGTAGATCACGAGGTGTCTGCAGTTCCATGGCAGTTCATGGGGATTCGCAGAAGGCTGTTTTTAGAAAACGGACTCTTTGATACTGGCTTCAGGTTTAAAGGCTTTGATGTGGATCTTGCCCTGAGGCTCAGCACTCAACTTAAACTTCGTCATCTGGCAATACCCTGTGCAAAGGTCACTTTTGTTAAAGGATATCCCCAAGACTCATTTGATAAATGGGATGTCAAAGATCTCACATTACTGTGGACCCGATGGGGTTTGAATCTAAGTAAAGGGGATCCCTATCTTAATCCCAACTTTTCTCTTCTTAACGAGGATGTCAGGATGGTCGACGAAAAAGAAAAAGATCTTCGCTTACGCGGCTGCTTCACGGCCTATGATGCCTACACAGCACATTTGCTTTGTGGGCGGTTTCATTAGGTTCAAAAAAGGTAACCTCTCAATAACTCAGGGTAAGATGTCTGGATTCCGGCTTCCGCCGGAATGACGTTTGGATGTAAATGCCCGTCATTCCTGCGAAAGCAGGAATCCAGTGGATAGTCGCAAAATATGATTTGCCCGGACTTATTGAGAAGTTACACCAGAGTTGTGAAATTAATTATCTGAAAACTATATCAGCTATCAGCGATCAAAGCTGGGCCACGGTGGGGACTTCAAAATGAAAAGAACTGCTATTACTCTATTGAAAAGCCTGATAATTACTTTTTTCCCAAAATGGTACAATAAGAGGACATGTTCAATTGATGGATATTGGAACGATTACTTCAAGTATGCAGAAGGAGGTATGCACAAACAGTGGGATGAAATAATATGGCCTATCATAAAGGACTTTAATTTTGAAACTGTCTTAGAACTTGCCCCGGGATCTGGAAGAAATACAGAAAAACTAATCCAAGTTGCTGACGTTATCCACGCTGTTGACTTAAATGATTATGCACTAGTACAACTTCGGAGACGGTTTCAGAATTATACAGGAAAATGCGACTTACATTTTCACAAAAATGATGGCAGCAATTTAAAAATGTTAGAAGCTAGCAGTATTACAGCTATCTATTGCTGGGATGCAGCGGTCCATTTTGATAAAACGGTAATAAGAGATTATATAAAAGAATTTTCTCGAGTACTGAAGGTAAACGGAAGTGGCTTTATTCATCATTCAAATTTAGGTGCATCAGCCAAAAAAGATATCCAAGAAAACCCTCATTGGCGCAGCAATATGAGCAAAGAGTTATTCCAAAAATATTGTGAAAGTAATGGGCTGCAAATAATCAGCCAAATTGATTTAGCTTGGGACGGAATTACAGATTGTATTTCAGTTTTCCAAAAGAAAATTGCTGGCCAAAGATAGATATTATGTTTTCTGAAGGGCCATTTATGCCTCAAAACAGGCCCAAAACCTGAAACAATCTAATTATTCATCTCTACTCGAATCACTTTTTAAATTTGACAATCCATATCCTCAAGGGTGCATTTCGTTTTTGTTGACAGACAGCAGAGAATGGAGATCAAATTTGAAACTCTATAGATGTTACTTAATCGTCAGCAGCAAAATGTGTCAGTAGAAACAGGATATCCTCTGCTGTCTGAATAAGTGAACGTTGGGCCTCGTTTGGCGCTGCATCGGCGAAATAGCCTTCTCGCTCGAGGTAGCGTTTGAGGAGATTCAGGTAAACCCTCGATATATGAGGGGTCAAGAGACTTCAAGAATTTCTCGACGGTTCGTACAAAGAGTTGTAATCTAGTTAGGTGGGCCATGTTGGAATAGAAGAGTTTAGAGCCAAGCCGTTGGAAGCTGATTTCAATCTATCATAGATATACGCTTATTTGTCAACTATATTGGTCCTGGTTAACTCAGACTTTTTGCAGTGTAATCATATATTACAACTCGGGTATATTATATGAGTATTAGACTTATTTATCCGGAAAATCGAAAATTTGATAAAGACATTCACTCCATCGATGCTTCCGATATCAAACAACTTCTTCCGAAGCCGCATATTGACCAGAAATACGATATTTCACTCATACTACCAATGTATAATGTTGCCCCTTATATTATAAGGTGCCTTGAATCTGTTTTTAACCAAATTGATATTAATATCCAGGTAATCATTGTAAATGATGGATCAACTGATGAAAGTCTTAGCATAACAATAAATTACCTTGGCAAGCGTGAATCAAAAAATGCCATTATTATAAGTCAACAAAACAGAGGGTTGTCTGCTGCACGCAATATTGGGATATCTTTTGCAGTTTCCGAATATATTGCCTATCTTGATACTGACGATTTTATGGCACCAGATGCTTATACCACATCATATAATTTTGCCGTGAAAAATGATCTTGATTTAGTCTTATTCAGATCCATGATTTTCGATAGTTTCAACCTTACATTCAGTGAATTTTATGATGCCAACATATGGAACTCTATTCTTGAGGGCCAGCCCAATTTAATTACAACCAGTTTTAAAACCCCCAAATTATTGATGCTTGAGCCCAATGCAAATACAAAATTGATACGTCGAGCTTATCTGTTAGACAATGAATTATTTTTCCCAGTTGGTCTATTGTTTGAAGACTATCCGGTTCATGTAAAAGGAATTTTAAGAACTGAAAAGATTGGATTGTTAGGGTCTAAATTTTATATATACAGGACGAACAGACCAGGGAAGATAACAGATGAAAAAAGTATAAGACGTTTTGACTCGTTACAAATTTTCGATCAAACGCTTAATATTGCTTACAATGAAACGGTATCCTCTGAACAAGGAACGAGTATTCTTTACTCTCTTATTAGGTTGACCTATTGGTGCGGGACAGAAACGGTCTTAAGTGATAGAATGACTTTTTTTTCTCAATTATCTCATAAAGTCTCATCCATTCCCAACGACTGGATAGATATGTTTAAAATTAAATTTAGAAATGATCTGCAATTGATATTATTATGCGCTCTCAGGAAAGGTGAAATAAAATATCTTTTTAAAAATAGTGTCGGTTCAAGAAATATCTTTAGGTCTGTTTTTATTCTCATACAACAACGATGTTATAGAGCGTTTTTTTCTCAATCATATTACTATCTGAAAAATAAAATAAAAATACTCCAAAAATTTAGTTTACTTGTATAATGAACAAGAATGGTTTGTCATCAGACTTTATAGATCCAAGTTCGCCTTCTGTTGTCTTTTCTCATAATAACCGATTGAATGGGCTCTTTATAAATGCACCTCAACGGATGTTAAAGGAAGATATCCGGAATTTAGAAAATAATAATTATTCACATAGGCTATTTTGTCCATCTGAAATTTCCATTGTTTTAGATATAGATGCAAATTCCGGTATATTTCCAATCTATTTTGCATCATTGGATAAAAGCATTCATGTCTTGACTGTTGAAACTCGACAAAATCTTTTTATAAATTTGAAAGAGACAATAGAAAAATCTTTTCTGTCTAACATTAGCTGTTTCCAATCGTTGGATGAGGCGCTTTCAGTAGCAAGAGATTTGTGCCATGAAAGAAAAAAGTATATTGATTTAGTTAAGATAGGGCGTGCCTCATTCGACCTGGAATTGTTAAAACAGATTACCCAGGAATTTGAGGCTGGTCATCTATGTGGTGAATTTATCGGTCATGATACAACCGCACTAGATGTTTACCGTTTATCTGCCGTATCTGCAAAGTCTTTTTTTTGGCAAAATCTCACAAAAGAAAATCAACTATCAGGCTATGGTAATAAAGATATCGAAGTTTCAGTAGTTGTTCCTATATATAATGTTGAAAAATATTTACCTAAATGCATTGAAGGCCTTGTAAATCAAACTATTAAAAGTAAAGAAATTTTGCTTGTGGACGATGGTTCAACCGATTCCAGTGGATGTATTGCGGATGAATGGAGCAAAACTTATCCGGAAATCAGGGTAATACATCAGCAAAATGCCGGTTGCGCTGCTGCCAGATCAAAAGGACTTTCGGAAGCACGAGGAAGATTTGCCGGATTTGTCGATAGTGATGATTGGGTAGATGCAGAGATGTTTGAAAAACTGTTTGAAGCAGCCGTAACAAATAATGCCGAGGTAGCACAATGTGGATTCCGAAAAGTATATGAAGATAACAATATAATCGAACCATTTTATGAAGAAGTCGGTTTCAAAGGCCCACCTTACTCAAGCAAAGTCATTGATGATGCACTAGACATTATGCCCTCAATGCCATCAATTTGGCGGCGCATTTATAGCACGGAATTTTTAAAAGGAAACGGTATCGATTTTCTGCATACTCTCCCAAGGTTTGATGATCTTCCATTTCAGTTTGAAGTTTTTATGCATACGAATAAAATGGTTTCTATACCAGAAATATTTTACAATTATCGGTTGGGTCGTATGGGGCAAGACGTAGCTGCCAGAGATGAGCGCCTTTATGTTCATTTCGATATTTTTAAGCATTTACGTGAAAAGATAGCGATTAAACCTAGAATAGAATTTGAAAGACAATTAAAGAGAGTTGAAATAGCGACGCATGAATGGGCGCTTTCAAATATTGAGGACCATTTGAAACGTAAATATCAAATCATGGCCGCTAAGGATTTATTCAATAATCGATTAATGATCAGTCGTATCAGGATTTTAAAAGACGCTATGAAAGAATCAAAAATCAAAGGAGCAAAAATTTTTGTTGCTTTGATTTTAAGTCTTATCATGCCAAGAGAATAGTATGCAACCTAACTACTCACTCGAGCTGGTCAAACAGATACAAAAAATTATAATAAATTTAAGCAATTAACCTTTTACCCGATCAGACAAGATGAGTTGATCAGAAATATCAGAAGCTATCTCTTGAGTCGTCAACACTAACCTCACATTATCATACAGTAATTTCAGGAGGAACTCGATATGCGGCAGCTTAGACTATTTGGTGATCACTTCAATAACCTTATCAAGCAATTCATTGTATTGGTACTGGTGTTGTTGTCAGTGCAGGTACCTGATGTATTGGCCCAGTATGTCAGTGCAGAACCGGAGATCTTCCTTCAGAGCGTCGAAAAGAAAGAGGCCGAAGCTCAATCAGTGTTTCAAGCGCGGCTCAAGCTGGCTGGTAAATCCAGCATCTCTGTTACTTCAATTCTGCTTGATCCCCTTTCAGAACAGGAGCAGGAGACGATTCGGTCTGCTATCGTGCGGCAAGATACGACAAAGAAGAGAAAAGTCGGTATTGGTCGGTCTGTTCCTTCACCATACTGCGATGCCATTGATCCAGGGCTATTTCATTGGACCGGTCTGCCTGAAGGCGGTCGGGTCGCGGTATTTTCTGTTAAATCGCCGGAAGCGGCGGCGTTGCGCGTGGAGATTAAAGTCATCCACATGCCTAAGGGCACTGAACTCCGTTTCTATAACCCCACAAACCCGGAGGAGGTCTATGGCCCTTACTTAATTGACCAAATTCGGGGTCAAATGGTGGATGACTCTTTCTGGTCACCTGTCATCGAGGGCGATAGCATTGCGATTGAAATATTCCTGCCCAAGGGCCTTGATTGTGACGATTTCTCAATTGCCATTCCACAAATCTCACATCTTTGGTCGTCCGTTCTTAACTCTTGTGGCGAAAAGCGGCTTTCAGAAATCGGTGCATCAGGATATTGCAATATTGATATCGCCTGTACGGATTGGGACGGGAGCTATGCGGAACGAAGTGTTGCGAAGATGGTATTTACCGAAGGATTGTATACATACGCTTGCACTGGGACAGTATTGAATGACCTGGACCCCACCACTCAAATCCCATACTTCATGACGTCACGGCACTGCATTTCAACACAGGCGGCTGCATCCAGCCTAAGCACTTATTGGAATTTTCAAAAATCTAGCTATTATGGGCCAAACCCGAGTACGGTTACTCAACTCACCGGAGGAGCCAAGCTCTTGTCCACCGGTAGCTCAACAGATTATACGCTGTTGCGCTTGTATCAAAATCTACCTTCAGGGACTGGGTTAGCCGGATGGACCACTGCCCCGGTCGACTATGGCAGTGAAGTTGTGGGAATTCATCATCCACGGGGGGACCTGAAGAAGATAAGTTTTGGTACAGCCCAGGGATTTCGCTATTGCACATCTGGCGATCAGTTTACTTGTTATCCGGGTAACGGAGGATATATAGCCATCGGATGGTACAGTGGTGTTACTGAATCCGGAAGCAGCGGTTCAGCGCTTTTTGACGATCAAGGTCATGTGATAGGTACCTTAAGAGGAGGGGCCTCTTCATGCCAGGAGCCATGCTTGTTAGATACCTATGGCCGGTTCGATCTTACCTATCCCCTGGTTAAGCAATGGCTGGGGGAAATTACAACCCCTTCCCATGTATTTGCAAGGGACGATTCGGGTCATCTCCGGGAATGGTGGTGGGGACCAGATACTGGTTGGCACTTGGAGGATCTATCGGCCGCTGTCGGTGGTCAACTCATATCCGGTGATCCTTCATATTTTAATGATGGTTACTATCAGCATGTATTTGCAAGGGACGATTCAGGTCATCTCCGGGAATGGTGGTGGGGACCAGATACTGGTTGGCACTTAGAGGATCTATCGGCCGCTGTCGGTGGTCAACTCATATCCGGTGATCCTTCATATTTTAATGATGGTTACTATCAGCATGTATTTGCAAGGGACGATTCAGGTCATCTCCGGGAATGGTGGTGGGGACCAGATACTGGTTGGCACTTAGAGGATCTATCGGCCGCTGTCGGTGGTCAACTCATATCCGGTGATCCTGAATATTTTAATGATGGTTACTATCAGCATGTATTTGCAAGGGACGATTCGGGTCATCTTCGGGAATGGTGGTGGGGACCAGATACTGGTTGGCACTTAGAGGATCTATCGGCCGCTGTCGGTGGTCAACTCATATCCGGTGATCCTGCATATTTTAATGATGGTTACTATCAGCATGTATTTGCAAGGGACGATTCAGGTCATCTCCGGGAATGGTGGTGGGGACCAGATACTGGTTGGCACTTAGAGGATCTATCGGCCGCTGTCGGTGGTCAACTCATATCCGGTGATCCTGCATATTTTAATGATGGTTACTATCAGCATGTATTTGCAAGGGACGATTCGGGTCATCTCCGGGAATGGTGGTGGGAATCAGATACTGGTTGGCACTTAGAGGACCTATCAGCCGCTGTTGGTGGTCAACTCATATCCGGTGATCCTGAATATTTTAATGATGGTTACTATCAGCATGTATTTGCAAGGGACGATTCGGGTCATCTCCGGGAATGGTGGTGGGAATCAGATACTGGTTGGCACTTAGAGGACCTATCAGCCGCTGTTGGTGGTCAACTCATATCCGGTGATCCTGAATATTTTAATGATGGTTACTATCAGCATGTATTTGCAAGGGACGATTCGGGTCATCTCCGGGAATGGTGGTGGGAATCAGATACTGGTTGGCACTTAGAGGACCTGTCAGCCGCTGTTGGTGGTCAACTCATATCCGGTGATCCTGACTCTGGCAACTGATTAGATCGTCTCCATTTCTATATAATTTCAATACATTATGTGTAATACACAAAAAGGAGAACTCTCCATTGGCCTTATTAAGACCCCGAAGGAGAAAACGCTCCAGTTTTCGGCATTCCTTCATTTGAAGTGGCCCCATTGATGCGGTCCGGCGTTTTGGCGGACAGGACACTACTTCCAGAGGAGACCAAGTGGCCTGGGGCCCGCCCGTCTTGCCTGAAGGCGAGGGGTTTCAACTATCCCCGAGAAGGACACTGAGTTAGCGCTGGTGGGAAAGTGTCCCGCTTTAAGTTGGTAATCCACAACATTGACCAAGTTGACCAAGTCTGGTACAATAGGTTAACATTATTTATTGGCAAGGAGACGGGAATGATAGTGAATATCTCTGAGGCAAAAACAAATTTATCAAAATTGGTCAACATGGTCTACTGTGGGGAAAAGGTGGTCATAGCCAAAAATAATCTGCCGTTGGTGGAGCTCGTCATCTACAAACCTGAAGGCAAAAGAAAACTTGGGTTGCTTGCCGGGAAGCTGGAAGTGCCGGAAAATATAATGGAGGAAGATTCCGATATAAATAAGATGTTTTATGGCAATGAAGATCATCATTGATACCCATATTTTTCTCTGGTCGCTCTCAGACCCATCAAGGATTGCGGAACAAAAAGTCAGAGAGCTGGAATCGCCGACAAATATCATCTATGTCAGTTCTATCACCATTGCTGAGCTTATGATAAAAGCCTCTATCGGTAAACTGCAGATTAATTTTGACCCTGTAGATCTTGCCCTGCAAAGTGGCTTTGAACTTCTTGATTTTTCAGGCCGGGATGCTCTGCTGTTAAAGAACCTGCCATTTCATCATCGAGATCCTTTTGATCGTATGTTGATTTCCCAGAGTATCGCTACGAAATATCCGCTTATGACAGACGATAGTAAAATTAAGCTATACGAATGTCAGGTGATTTAAGTCGAGTTTCTCGAATCAATTTGTCAAAAGACATAGCGCTCAACCAATCATAGGTAACGCGTATGCCGCCGACCAGGGGAGTTTTTGCCTGCCAGCTCATGGCAGCAGGCTGATCTTTGTAGCTACGTTCCCCAAACACATTCCAGTCGCCTGAATTCCAAAGACAAATCTCTAATCCGTGCCAAAAAATATATTTCTCTGCGATACCCCAAATGCTATTATTTGTGCGTGAAGCGAAAATACCTGAAAATTCTCAAGGCAATTTTTAAAAAACCAACTCAGGCTGGTATTGTTTGGAGTGATATCGAAGCCTTCCACAGGCCACATCCGCAGAAGGAGGCTGACAAAGGCGCGGTGATCGCCATGCGAAAATTTTTGGAAATAGCGGAGGTGGATCATGATGAAGTATAAGGGATATACAGGAGAAGCATTTTACGATATGGATACATCGACAGGTGAACAATATGTGATCGATGAGAAAGGTAATGCCACTGCTGTTATTCTTCCCATAGAAAGCTATAAGAAGATCCTTGCCATTCTTGAAGAATTTGGAGATCGTAAGGAAACGAAAATTTTTTCTCAGTCAGTTGAATTTAAAAAATTGGTCAAAAAGGGATTAGAGGACATCAAGTTAGATAGAATCAAACCATGGAAGGAAGTTTGGGATGAACTATAAAGTTTATTTGACTGAAACCTTCCAGAAGTCCATGAAAACGCGGTGGCTTTCGGTCGATTTACCTCTGGAAATCAGGAGAAGTCACTGTTTATATGTTGGCAGCATATTTTAAGGGGGATAAGCAGGATATTTCTAAGAAAGAAATCGAAGAAATACTCAAGAAGCTTAATCAGGGATTGGCCTAAGCTGCCCTTTGATCAGAAAATAGTGTGGAGGGGAGGCTTGCTGTTAACTGACCATAGTCTTCCACAAATAAAGTAACAAAAGTACCAACGTCCCCCAGATACAATGTTTAACTTGTATGACAATAACAAAGAACTATGGGGATATTTGCAATAAGGTCAGAAGGTAACAACGTTACCAATCGCATAGTGGGGTCCAATGGAGTTAGGAACGTTCGGAACCAACGTTATATATTGAATCAAACAGAGGATATACCTCAAAAGTATATCACATCTATCTAAAAGAAATAGACTACCAAAAAAGAAACCTCCTGTTTGAGATATTATTTGGTTGCTACCTATATATATCTTAACAGGAGGTT
>CAZYEJ010000011.1:0-50651 GCA_964646435.1 uncultured Thermodesulfobacteriaceae bacterium | reverse complement strand
CATCTGCGCGGCTATGTCGAAAACCTGCAAGACGAGATTCAGTGGCTATAGAAGAGGGGAAGGGGGGGTCGTTCAGGCACTAATTATTATTTTTATTTCGTAACCTCATCGATCCAACTTAGATATTCCTTGGAGCCAGATTGAATAGGAATTTCAATTATTTCAGGAACATCGTAACTGTGGTTTTCTTTAATAAACTTTTCTAATTCGTCATAAAGCTGCGTCCTTGTTTTAATTAGGATTCTTATTTCTGAATCTTTATTCATCTGACCATCCCAAGTGTAATAACTTGTAATACTGCTTAGCTGGACGCATGCAGCCAATTGGTTTTCAATAATCAGATCAGCAAGTTTCTCAGCTTCTTCACGATTTCCACAGGTTGTGATAACCACGCAATAGCCCATTTTTTCTCTCCAAAGTAGTCGTTTTTTTGCAAAAATCCTTGGCCAACACCCTTAGCCCACCATTCGTAAAGAGGAATTATCACCGCGCCTAATAAACTGGTAACTGAACAACCATCGTCTTATAGACGATGGTTGTTCAGTTTGTATCTGCTGAGATAAGATGAACATCCCTTTGGGGGAACGGGATGGAGATAGCCTCCTTTTCAAAGGTCTTGTAGGTGGCATTCATGAGCTGATGCGTGGCAAGACCTTTGTTCCTTGGGTCTTCTACCCAGCACAGTAGCTCAAAGTCAATTGACGAATCCCCAAACGCCCTCAGCCTCGCCCTTGGCTCAAGGTCTTTTGACACCATGGAATTGGACCTGGCTATATCTACGAGGATATTGTCTACCTTTTCAAGGTCGCTCCCATAGGCTACACCCACCGGTATGCGGATCCTGAATCTGGGGACCGGGGCGCTTTCATTGATTATCTTGGAATTTGCCAGTATGGAATTGGGGACGGTGATAAGCACATCATCTCTTGTCTTGATCCTTGTAGAACGGATGCCTATGTTCACCACTTCCCCCCTTTCCCCTGAGTCAAGTATAATGTAATCCCCGATCTTAAAGGGTTTATCCACCATAATACAGATCCCGCCAAAAAAATTGGCAAGGGTATCTTTTGCTGCCAGCGCAACAGCTATTCCTGCAATTCCTGCAGATGCAAACAGAGGCGTGAGGTTTACATTCCAGATTGCAAGCATCCACAGGATACCTATGATTACTGCTGCAACACGAAATAAATTCTTGAAGAGAAGGAAGACGTCTCGTCCGGCATCCCCTGTCTTGGCCGCGATTGGAAAGCTCTTGTCTGACAGCCAGTTCACGATTCTGATAACTGCGATCCACCATACAAAGAGAAGCAGACTCCTGGTAACCATTGGAAGGATGAAGTCCCACGGCGGCTTCAACTCCACCAATATCAGCCCATGAAGGATACCCATTAAGACAACAGTCCAGCATACAGGACCATGGACAAAGGATATCAGCCTGTCATCAAAACTGAACTTTGTAAGACCTGCCAAACGCTTTAAAATTTTGTCAATAAATATGTCAGCAGCCTTGGCCAGCATTAGGTAAATCAATACTGTGGTCAGGGCCTCAAGGCCAGGCACGTCACGAAGTATCTTGAAATAGTCTGAGAGGTGTAAAATATCCATATTGACATCAAATAGGTACTATATTATATAAGACCTTTGTTCTTAGGAAAACAATAATAATTAATATATTCAGATATAGGAGGATAGATTGGCCAATCATAAGTCTGCCCTTAAGAGGGTGCGTCAAAATAAAAAGCGTCAATTGCGCAATAACTCCAAAAAAACAAGGATAAAAAGCGTTGTAAAGACACTTGAGGCCGCCATCGCAGAGAAATCACCTGCAGAGGTCCAGGAGCATATGCGGTTGGCTCAAAAAGCCATAGCCAAGACGGCGGCCAAGGGTACTATTCACAAGCGCACAGCTTCACGAAACATTTCCAGGCTGAGCAGGAAAGTACAGGTACTGATAAAGGCCCAGGCAGCGGGTTAGAAGACACCTGTAATCCTGTGATAGACTATCTCAGCCACGTCGCGGCTGAGCTTTTGTAGGGCCTCATCCTTGAGGCCCTCGGTCTGCATTACATTTTTTCCTACAAGAAATTCTTCCTCTCTCCAAATATTACTGGTTTGCCATATGACCTTGCCACTTTCGCGGCGCACCAGACGCACAGAGCACTCGGCTGCAATACGTCGTTCAACAGCCTGGTCGTATTTAATGTAGGAAAGACCATAGGTATCTGTGCTTACAATCTCTCCCTCAAGGATTACATCGGCTTCATCCTTTGTGACAAGCTTCAGTCCTCTGCCCCTTAAAAATTCATGTCTGAGTTCTTCAGTTATCCAGACCCCGAGGAGCAGTTCGTTGCTGCAGTTGGCCCATGGTGCCACATATACGGTTTTTATCCAGGGAGGTAATGATTCTATACGTTCGGCACAGTGGTATCCACAACCGGATAACGAGGTCCAGAGAATACAGAAGGCAAAAACAGCAAGGATAAAACGCCCCGGTTGACGTACACAGGAAACGATTTGAAGAATTCTAATCATTTGATAGATCTCAATTCCTTACCACAATGTTTATCAGTCTCCCAGGCACATATATGATTTTATGTATGGCCTTCCCTTCTGTGTACCGCTTTATCTTGGGATCATCCAGGGCCATAGATTCGATGATTTCCTTATCTGTATTCTGAGCCACTTCGACCTGGCTACGAAGCTTACCATTTACCTGTAACACGATATTTACAGTATCAGCCCGTGCGATCTCGGGATCTGCAACAGGCCATGGTTCAAGACTTATAGACCTTTGATGGCCAAGAAGTTGCCACAGTTCGTCTGTTATGTGGGGCACCATTGGAAAAAGCAAGATCAACATTGCTTCCACAGCCTCTCTCAATACGGCCCAATCCCCCTGCTGATCCGTCTCAGGGGTTCCATGCCGGTTGAGGCAGGACATTACATCATTGATCAACTCCATGACCGCGCTGATGGCCGTATTGAAATGAAAGCGCTGTTCAATATCTTCAGTAACTTTCAGAATCGTCTGGTGTGTTTTTTGTCTGAGGGCCTCAGTGGATTTTGTCCCATGGATCAGGGTCTCCTTGTCAGTCCTAGCTGAGGTCAGACCCTCAAGGTTTTCCGTGATCAGACGCCAGATCCGGTGCAGAAACCTGTGGGCACCCTCAACTCCTTGATCGCTCCATTCAAGATCCCTTTCCGGCGGGGAAGCAAAGAGGATGAAAAGACGAATCGTATCGACTCCAAAAGTATTGATCATCTCATCAGGATCAACCACATTCCCCTTGGATTTGGACATCTTTGCCCCGTCCTTGAGGACCATGCCTTGAGTCAGAAGATTTGTAAAAGGCTCATCTGCCGAGAGCCATCCCAGGTCCCGAAGGGCCTTGGTAAAAAATCTTGCATACAGTAGATGCAGTATGGCGTGTTCAATTCCACCGATATACTGGTTTACGGGGAGCCATGCATCCACCCGCTTCCGATCCAGGGGGGCCGAGGTTTCATCAGGGCATGCATATCTCGCAAAATACCATGATGACTCCACAAAGGTATCCATTGTGTCGGTTTCCCGCCGGGCAGGTCCTCCGCAATTGGGGCAGGTTGTAGACCAGAAGCTCTCAAGGTGGGGAAGGGGAGACCGGCCCTGTCTGTCCAACCGGGCATCCAGGGGTAGGATCACAGGCAGGTCTTGTTTCCTGACCGGTACGATCCCGCATGTATCACAATGGACCATGGGAATGGGCGTTCCCCAATAGCGCTGTCTGGATATGCCCCAGTCCCTCAGACGATAGCTGATCTTTTGATTCCCAAGGCCCTGGGTCTCCAGGTGTCTGATTATGGCCTCCTTGGCCTGTTCGTTCTCCATGCCATCAAAAGGACCGGAGTTCACAAGGGTGCCGGGGCCCTCCCATGCCTCTTTCATGGTCTCTGGCTTCAGGTCTTCCCCCTCTGGTTGAATTACTACCTTTATGGGTAACTTGTATTCCTTGGCAAACTCAAAGTCCCTCTGGTCATGAGCAGGGACAGCCATCACCGCCCCTGTGCCATATTCCATTAACACGAAATTAGCAATGTAGACCGGGATACTTTCACCGGTTAGCGGATGCTTGACATAGGCCCCGGTGAACACACCTTCCTTGGATTTGGTGATTGAGTGATTTGGTGATTGAGTGATTTGCCTTTCCCGTGAAGATATTTTGTTCCAATGGTCTATAAAGGCCTTTACTTCTTTTTCCTGACCTGTGTCCATACAGAGTTTCAGGGCCATAGGGTGTTCCGGTGACAGGCTCATGAAGGTGGCGCCCAAAAGGGTATCCGGTCTGGTAGTAAATACCCTGATTTCGCCATCCTCTCCT
Organism: uncultured Thermodesulfobacteriaceae bacterium; assembly: GCA_964646435.1. GTDB lineage: Bacteria > Desulfobacterota > Dissulfuribacteria > Dissulfuribacterales > UBA3076 > UBA3076. Next base: position 46,293 of record CAZYEJ010000011.1, on the reverse strand, counting down.
GCCAGCGGGAATATAATCTCCGCCCCCACACTGCGACCTATCCAGTTACGCTGCATTGTGAGGACCTTTTCCGGCCATCCTGTCAGCTTGTCGCATCCTTCCAGGAGTTCTTGAGTGTAGTCAGTGATCTTAAAAAACCACCCATCCAGTTCTTTTTCTACTACCTCTGTATCACACCGCCAGCACTTGCCGTCCTCTACCTGCTCATTGGCAAGGACTGTCTGACAACCTTCACACCAGTTGACTTTGGATTTCCGGCGATATACAAGTCCTGCTTCAAACATCTGGATAAAAAAGAGTTGTTCCCAGCGATAGTACTTAGGATCACATGTGGCAAACTCTCTTTCCCAATCATATGACAACCCCAGGCGTTTGAGTTGTTTGCGCATGTAGTCAATATTTTCATAAGTCCATGTGGCAGGATGTGTTCTGTGTTTAATAGCAGCGTTCTCAGCAGGCATACCAAAGGCGTCCCACCCCATAGGATGGAGGACATTGTAGCCTTGCATACGTTTGTACCGGGCCACTACGTCCCCTATGGTGTAATTCCTGACATGACCCATGTGTATCCGGCCTGAAGGATAGGGAAACATCTCCAGGACATAATAGCAGGGCCTGGAGCTGTTCTCCCTGGCGGCAAAAAGGCCCTCTTTCGCCCAGTCGGCCTGATGCCTTTCTTCTATTGTTTTGAAATCATACCGTGCTGTCATGATATTTGGAACTATGCCTTTCCCGCCCTCTCTATATCTCTTAAGACTGCATCCAGGATACCGTTGATAAAGGCGCCTGATTCCCCGCCGCAAAATATTTTTGCAAGCTCAAGGGCCTCATTTATTGCTACTTTAGGTGGAATATCAGGGCAGTAACATAACTCAAAGGCCCCTATGCGCAAAATATTTTTGTCTACACTGGCCATTCTGTCCAAACGCCAATGCTTGGCGTTCTTTTTCAGGATGGAATCGATCTCAGCCTTATGGGTAAGCACCCCTTGCAGCCGAGTCCGGCCGAATGCCAAGGCAGGATCATTTTCAGGAATAGCCTCTGAAGCCAGACTAGTGGCATATTCCGTAATGACCTTATCTATGTCTTCAGTGGTATTCCATTCACATTGGTAAAGAATCTGAAGGGCAATCTCTCGCCCTTTATGGCGGACAGACAATTTAGGCATTTAGTTTTTTTAAGAGGTTTGCCATCTCTACAGCCGCAAGGGCAGCGTCCCAGCCTTTGTTTCCGGCCTTGGTACCTGCTCGTTCAATGGCCTGCTCGATACTGTCTGTGGTGAGTACACCAAAGGCAACAGGGCAATCTGCCTGCATTGCAACCTGTGCGATCCCCTTGGAAGCCTCAGCAGCTACATAGTCGAAGTGTGGTGTGGCCCCTCGGATGACGCAGCCCAGACATATTACAGCGTCATAGCGGCCGCTGTTGGCCATACGCTTGGCAACAAGGGGAATTTCAAAGGCCCCGGGCACCCAAGCCACTTCAACATCATCTTCTATGCATCCATGTCTGACAAGTGCATCTAATGCACCTCCAAGCAACTTACTGGAAATGAATTCGTTAAATCGCGCAATCACAATACCTAAACGCAATCCCTGGGCCTGCAGGTGACCTTCAAATGTCTTGGGCATGATATTCCCCTCTCAGTTTTCGTAAGCGTTCACAGGGCACCGCATCTGCTTTGTTGTCGGGCACTTGAAGTACGGGGAGTACGTCTGCGTACCCTCCGCCTCGCATCTGCAGCACCCTGTAAACGCTTACAGTTCGGTGGGTTGCGGTAAAATGGGTTGTAATCCCGTGAACGGTTACCTTTTTTCCCAATCAATCACTAAATCACTAAATATGTAACAGATGTCCCATCTTCTCTTTCTTACACATCAGATAGGCCACGTTCTCCTCATGGGGTGGGATTTCAATAGGGACCCTCTCCACCACTTCCATTCCATAACCCTCGAGCCCAACAATTTTTTTAGGATTGTTTGTCATGAGCCTCATCTTCCTCACCCCAAGATCCCGCAAAATCTGGGCACCGACACCATAGTCCCTGAGATCCGGTTTAAAGCCCAGTTCAAGGTTGGCCTCCACGGTATCTCTTCCCTGATCTTGCAGGCAGTATGCCCGAAGCTTGTTCAGGAGACCGATACCTCTGCCTTCCTGTCTCATATAGACAAGGATACCCCTGCCTTCCTCGGCTATCTGATGCATGGCCCTCTGTAACTGCAGACCGCAATCACACCTGAGGGAACCAAATACGTCTCCTGTCAGACACTCAGAGTGTACACGCACAAGAATTTCCTCGTCGGGCTGTATCTCTGGATCACCCAGCACCAAGGCAAGATGCTCATTGGGATCGATTATACTGCTGTAGACGATAAGCTTCCATTCGCCGCCAAACCTGGAGGGCAGCCTGGTCTCAACCTCCCGGCTTACCAAACTTTCAGTGCGAAGACGATAGGCTATGAGGTCTGCAATTGTGACAATCTTAAGATCGTGTTTTTTAGAAAAGGATTCAAGGTCAGGCATCCGGGCCATGGTCCCATCGTCCTTCATGATCTCGCATATGACCCCGGAGGGCTTCAGGCCTGCAAGCCTTGCTAGATCTACTGAACCCTCGGTCTGGCCTGCTCTAACAAGGACCCCTCCCTCCCTTGCCTTTAGCGGAAAGACATGGCCCGGTATGGCAATATCCTCCGGACCGGATTCGTCTGCTATGGCAGTCATGACAGTAGCTGCCCTGTCATGGGCGGAGATACCTGTTGTGACTCCATGTCTGGCCTCTATGGATACTGTAAAATTCGTGCCGTACATTGATGTATTCCGGGAAGTCATCATAGGGAGATTCAGCTTTTTTACCTGCTCTTCCGCAAGGGCAAGGCAGATCAAGCCCCGACCATACCTGGCCATGAAATTGATGGCTTCAGGGGTCACCTTTTCTGCAGCCATAGTGAGGTCACCCTCGTTTTCCCTGTCCTCGTCGTCGACAAGGATAAACATCTTTCCAGCCCGAATATCCTCAAAGGCTTCTTCTATTGTGGATAATGACATTTTTAATAAACCTCGTTAAAAAAATTGTGTCTTTTGTTCTCTCAATTTAAATCAGAGACAATTAACCCATTAAGATCATTTCCTTTTTTAATTCAAAATTAAGAATTCAAAATTGTATCTGAACGGCCTTTCTGTTCAGATACTATATAAACCCATGCTGTGCCAGAAACTCCGTATTAATATTGGTCTGTTTCTCTAGTTTAATATGCCCGGCCAAAAGTAATTTTTCAATATACTTCCCAATGAGATCTACCTCAATATTGATTTTATCTCCCCTCTTTCTGAAACCCAAAGTAGTGAACTTGGCAGTATGCGGGATGATGGCCACGGAAAAACGGCCCTTACCACAACTGTTTACAGTAAGGCTGATGCCGTCAATTGCAACCGAACCTTTTTCAATAATGTACCGGTCAAGGTCCTTGGGGATAGCTATAGTAAATAAAGTGAACTGGCTTAGATGCTCCTTTTTAATTACTTCTCCTATTCCATCCACATGACCACTTACCAGATGTCCGCCAAGACGGTCTGAGAGCCTGAGGGCCCGCTCAAGATTAACACGGCTTCCAACTTTGAGCCCGGACAATGTAGTCATTGAAAGGGTCTCTGGTGAAACTTCCGCACGAAAAACATCATGGGAGATAGTAACGGCGGTCAGGCAGACTCCGTTCACAGCAATACTTTCCCCCTCCTGTGGATCTTTAATAGAAAAATCAGGATGAATAGTAAGGACCAGGCCCTGACCTGCCTGACGAACATCCTTGAGGGTCCCAAGGCCCTGGATTATCCCTGTAAACATTTATTGTGGTCCGCTCCAGAAGGAATCAATGTTTGTGATCAGACCATGGACCAGCCAATTATCGCCCATCTTGCGATGTTGCACCTTTGACAGCCTTGTTGCCCTTCCCACGTCCACGGCTCCCGAACCGCCTATTGCGGGCCGTGCATCCTTTCCGCCGATTACCATGGGAGCATAATAAAAAAAGGCCTCATCAACAAACGCCTGATCCCAGAATGCCCCGTGGACCGTGGCACCGCCTTCTACCAGAATGGACTGCGCCCCAAAGTCACCCAGCATCCTGAGCACATCCATAATGTTTACCCTGCCTTGCCCATCGGGCCGCGTAAACCAGACCTTTGTACCGGATGTCTCCAGGGCCTGCCTGTGTTCATCTGAGGATCTGCCTTCCACCCCGATTATTACAGTAGGTGCAGAGGACTTCAGGCAGCATATCCGGCTGGAGGGATCAACGCTCAGTCCACTGTCCAGCACCACCCTGATGGGATCTTTAACAGTTTTTTTGCCCTTTCTGCAAGTAAGCTGTGGATCATCCGCCACTATGGTGCCTTTGCCGACCAGTATGGCGTCACTTATTTCCCTCAGGCAATGCCCCGAGCTGCGTGCCTTCTGATTGGTAATCCACTTGGAGTGACCTGTGCGGGTTGCAGTCCTGCCGTCCAGGCTGCATGCCACCTTGGATCTGACCCATGGCATACCGGTCAATATGTGTTTAGTAAAGGGGGCAATCAAAAGGCGGCACTCATCTCTCAGACACCCTGTCTCGACTTCAATGCCCTTGTCCCGCAGAAACTCTGATCCGCCTCCAGCCACCTTCGGATTTGGGTCAAGCGTCCCGATTACGACCTTTCTGATACCTGCCTGCAGTATGGCATGTGTACAAGGCGGTGTCCGGCCGGTGTGGTTGCAGGGTTCCAGGGTTACATACAGATCAGCCCCTTTGGCCGCATCTCCGGCGGCCCTCAGGGCATGGACTTCAGCATGGGGTGTGCCGGCCTTCTGGTGCCAGCCTTCTCCCAGAATCACGCCTTGCCGGGCCACAACCGCGCCTACGGCAGGGTTTGGGGTGGTATACCCAAGGCCCTTCTCACCAAGTCTAAGGGCCCTACGCATAAACCTTTTATTTTCACCGGACCACATTTAAGAATCTTTATTGCGGGAACTTTCGTTCAGCAATTCCTGCAGTTGATCCATGAATTCATTGAGATCCTTAAAGTGCTTGTATACGGAGGCAAAACGCACGTAAGCCACATCGTCCCATGCCCTCAATTGAGACATAACACGTTCTCCCAAGAATTTGCTATCCAACTCCCTTTCCCCTCTATCTTGAATTTCTTTTTCAAGATCGCTGACAAAGGCATCCACTTCGTCCATACTCACCGGCCTCTTTTCACAGGCCTTTACTATCCCCTCAACAATCTTATTCCGGTCAAAAAATTCACGTCTTCCATCCTTTTTGACCACCATGGGATGAAATTCTTCAATCCTCTCATAGGTAGTAAAACGCTCATGACAAGACAGGCATTCCCTGCGTCGACGGATGGCCCTGCTGTCCTGGCTGGATCTGGAGTCAACAACTTTACTCTCTGAAGAACTGCAGAATGGACACTTCATTGGATTTTAACCGGTTGAGTGATTAAGTTAAATTAGCCGCCTATGGCGGGACTTTTCTGACATGATGAACATGATTTTATTCTTATGGATGTGTGATGTCTAACTTCAAGTCAGGGTCAGACAGGATTTTCTCCATGTATACCCCCTTTTCTTGGCCATAAGCACCATCTTTATTGAGATGAGGCAATCCAAAATCCCAGGGCCAGGCTGAGGCCACAGGTAGAAGTAACCTCATCTCTAGCGATTTCTTTATAATCCCCTGGAATAAGAAAGTAAACATCGGAAGCTGGGCTTAACAGAAAGAGAATATCTTGATCCTTAAGCCATTGATTGGTAATTCTAATTTGTGGGCGAAAGTATGTGCGGCCGCCACCGACCTCAATAGGGCCCGAGATTGAGGAGACAAAGATTTATAAATTCATTTTTGCTTGATATCCGTTAGAGGCATTTCTCAAAAGTGTTTGTTTCCCTTGCAGCAGCAAATAAAATCAAAGCGAGTCAGGCGGACGATTTGCCCTGCTGCGCCCCAGAGTATATCATTGGGGATTACTGCGATTGGTTGAAGACTGACAGCTCGATTACTGGCAGGTACGGAAAAAGATCATACATGTCCTTGGAAAATCGCCAGCCTATTAGGTCCTGATGTGTTTGTCTGAGAAAGGTTTCATCATGACAGCAGAGAATAGAAAAAGCGCAAACAAACTCTCCACCAGCTGAAAAGTGAATTTTCCGTAACCAAAGTTATTCTGTTTGGGTCAAAGGCCCGCGGGGACTATGACGAGCATTCGGATATCGATCTGCTTGTGGTCGCCTCCCGGTTGTTGCATTGGAAAGAGGAAAAAGCCATCGTTGGTGCCCCTATTCGATATTGGCATGAAATATGATGTTATCTTCAGCCCCTTGTTCACATTCGTTGCTGAGTGGAAGAATGGTATATTCAAGGAGTTTCCTGTTTACCAGGAAATCTCACGAGATAGGGCTGTCGTGTTATGAGCCAACAAATCATTATCGACTATTGGATAGAAAAGGCCGGAGAAGACCTTGCGTCAGCACGGGACAACCTTAAATCGGGCAGGTATCAGAATGCAGTTCGAGACGCATATTTTGCCTGACAAAAATTTTTACAGCATTCAGTATGAATCCTGCATTCCCGGTTCATTATAACGAGGATGGCGGCTCAACCCCCATATCCCTATAAAGATCGGTTTGATTTTTGGTCATCTCCGCGACACGTAAAGCTCGTCCCGGCTGTTCGTAACATTCGATAATATCAAATTCGTCCAGAAGACTTTGCATCGTGTATTTTTTGAAAAGTCTACCATCCTTCATTTGTTTTTTTATGTAAGATAGGTAAATTAGAGCTATAAATTCTACAAATAATTTTCCGTCAAGACTCATATCTGATGAAACAGCCGGACGATTGAATCCCAAACGATCTTTGAGATCACAAAAAGCCTTCTCAACAAGATCTTTATTACGGTAAATTTCAAGTGCTTTAATTGGATCTTTTACAACGTTGCTAAGAAGAACAAAATAACCGTAGCTTTGTTTGGCTTTCTCGATAGCATCATCTTTGGCGATCACTTGGATTCCACGAATTGGAGTTGTTTTAATGGTAAAATACTTTTCGTATTTCTTTTCATTATTCGGATTGCGTTTGCCACTCTCCAGTTCCTCGTGAAGTGTGCGCAACATTTTATGAAATTTTCTTTCGTCATCTACAGCTTGAGCGGCATTATAATAAATATGTAAATACATCCTCCGCTCACCACTTAAAATATCACCTTTATTCGGGAAAGGAGGTTTTATGAGCGCTCTTTCTCAGGTAGAAAAAATATCCGAAAAATATGCTGTATCTGCTGAAGAGTTTATTCGTTCTGGCGTAATTACAAATCTCAGGGAAAAAAAACGATTGCTTCAGATAGAACGTTTTGAAATTCTGTCCAGATACCGGACTTCAAACGTAGAAGAATTAAATCAGAAGGTTGCAGAAGGCGATGCGCCGGAACATCCTGGATGGGAAGATTTAATTGAAGTTAAAAATATTGAACAGGAAATTAAAGAAATAGAAAATGTAATCAGAATATTATAAGCGAATAAAAGAAAATGTTGAGCGTAAATTTTCTGATATTTTGAAGTCTGCTGAATTAATCCAGGGAACAGCCGGTCGAATTCGCAAGCTGCGGCTTTGTTTAATTGACAATATTTTTGTAGATATCTGGTATTCATCTGATGGCAGCTATTCATACCACTGGGAACAACGAAATATTAGAGATGCTATATACCGTCATGACAACGCTCCTCATAAGAAATGGCGAAATGTCTCAACCTTTCCCAAACATTGTCATGATGGCAGCCAGCTAAATGTTACTGAAAGTTTTCTGCCGGATGATTCCGAAAATGCAGTCGAAGAATTTCTTCGACTGGTCAGGGAGCAAATGGTTGCTGAGCAGATAGCTGCAAAAAAGACACAAAAGTAAAAGTCCAATATCGTCCTGAGCTTGGCTCCGGCGCGGTGCTTCAGGTAGCAGAAGCTGACGAAGTCAGCAGTATTGGTTTGTCGGATAACTTCAAGGCTCCCGAGAGAAGAGTTGTGAGGATTCATCTCTGATTGAACCAAAGGTAGTCGAGACCAGGCTCATTGAGAAGTTACTAATAGAGTTTGTAAATTTTTGATAATATTTAATTAGTTTCCTTGAATTCTATGAGATCTATTCCGGCCTCTGCCAACATATCACGGGACATGGGATCTGCATAGCCTTCTGCGTAATAGATGGCCTGAATGCCGGCATTTATCAGCATCTTTGTGCATATAATACAGGGCAGGTTAGTGCAGTACAGAATCGAGTCGGCTACGGAAATCCCATGGTATGCAGCTTGAATAATTACATTCTGTTCAGCATGGAGCCCTCTGCAGAGTTCGTGCCTCTCACCCGAAGGGACCTTGAGTTTTTCCCTCAGGCAACCTATTTCAAGACAGTGTCTCAAGCCAGTCGGCGCTCCGTTATAGCCTGTTGCCAGGATACGACGATTTTTTACAAGAATTGCCCCTACTTTACGGCGCAGGCACGTGGACCTCTGGGCAACCAGGTGGGCAATGGACATGAAGTAGGCATCCCATGATGGCCTGGTATTTTTGATATCTTTTTCCATATTTCCTAAATCAGCCGATATCATATCGTGCCAGACGTTCGGAATATAGCGGAAATTTCTCGCACAGGGACCGGATCTTCATTTTAATATCTCCGATCAACTTGTCGTCTTCAGGTTGGTTCAAGAGTTCTGAGATGTAGTTACCTACTTCTTCCATCTCTTGCTCTTTGAGCCCTCTCGTAGTTGCTCCAGGGGTCCCGATCCGGATGCCACTGGTAACACTCGGGGACCGGGTATCAAAGGGAATAGTGTTTTTGTTTACCGTGATACCGGCCCGCTCCAGTATCTTTTCTGCCTTTGCTCCTGTAAGGCCCTTGTCTGAAAGATCCACAAGTAACAGGTGATTATCCGTGCCCCCTGAGACCAGGCGAAATCCTCGGTCCTGCAAGGTCTTTGCAAGGGTTTTTGCGTTTGAAACAATCTGCTGCTGGTATATTTTAAAATCGTCTCTCTGTGCCTCTTTAAAGGCTACGGCCTTTGCGGCAATTACGTGCATCAAAGGACCTCCCTGAATACCAGGAAAGATCTGGCTGTTCAAGGATCGGGAATACTTTTCCATGGCTAATATGATTCCGCCCCTGGGACCTCTCATAGTCTTGTGTGTCGTGGAGGTAATAAAGTCTGCAAATGGGACTGGGGATGGATGAACCCCTGATGCCACAAGTCCGGCTATATGGGCCATGTCTACCATGAGATAGGCCCCAACTTCGTCGGCTATCCTTCTAAATGTTGCAAAATCCAGGATGCGGGGATAGGCGCTTGCTCCGGCAATAATGAGCTTAGGCCGGTGTTTTTCGGCAATTTCTGCAACCTGGTCATAATCTATGGCTTCGGTCTCCCGGCTTACGCCATAGTGAGCAATCTTGAAAAACCGTCCTGAAAAACTAGCCGGCAGACCATGGGAGAGATGTCCTCCATGTGCCAAATCCATGGACAGGATGGAGTCACCCAGGTTGAGAACGGCAAAATATACTGCCATGTTTGCCTGAGTACCTGAGTGGGGCTGTACGTTGGCATACTTTGATCCGAAGAGCTGGTTCAGGCGGTCAATGGCAAGCTTCTCAACCACGTCCATGTTCTCGCATCCGCCATAGTATCTTCTCCCAGGGTAGCCTTCGGCGTACTTGTTCATGAAGACACTGCCTTCTGCCTGCATGACCGCCTCGCTCACGAAGTTTTCCGAGGCTATCATCTCAAGCTGCTCTGTCTGCCGTTCTATTTCGGCCCTGAAGGCCTGAAAAATCTCAGGATCAGTGCGTTTCAAATGGATCATTTTCTTACTCCAATGAGTCAATCATATTGATCCTGCGACTGTGACGTCCGCCTTTGAAAGGAGTCATAAGCCACAGCTTGACCATCTCTTCAGCAAGTCCGGGATCTACTACCCTTCCACCCATGCAGAGTATGTTTGAATCGTTGTGTTCCCGGCTCATCTCGGCGGTGAAAAGATCATGGCATAGGGTAGCCCTTACACCTGGTATGCGATTGGCTACTATGGACATGCCCATGCCGGTTCCACAGATCAGGACCCCCCTTTCATACTGACCGGATGCCACGGACTTTGCAACCTCACGGCCCTGTATCGGATAGTCGACCGGATCCGGAGAGTAACAGCCCAGATCTCGGACATCATGTCCAAGTTCTATAAGTAAACTATGTATCTTTTCTTTTAGTTCAAATCCACCGTGATCCGAACCGATAGCTATCTTCATGTAATTATTTATTCCCTGTGAACGGTTAAATATATGTCTTACCGGTACTTGCGGAAGATCAGTACGGCATTAGTCCCGCCGAACCCAAAAGAATTGGACATAACCACATCAACGGGCTGGCTCCTTGCCTTATTCGGCACATAGTCAAGGTCGCATTCCGGGTCCGGGGTCTGATAGTTGATGGTTGGGGGGATAATCCCGTCTTCGATGGTCTTTACGCAAAAGATCGCCTCAACCCCTCCGGTACCTCCCAACAGGTGCCCTGTCATGGATTTGGTGGAACTCACAGGTATCTCTTTTGCCCTGTCCTTGAAGACCGTCTTTATAGCCCTTGTTTCACATAGATCATTAATCTGAGTACTGGTACCATGGGCATTTATGTAATCTATGTCCTGATAGTTGAGCCCTGCGTCCTCAAGGGCCATGGACATACACCTTGCACCACCATCTCCATCCTCGGGTGAAGCTGTAATATGATAGGCGTCTCCGGTAAGCCCATATCCAACTATTTCTGCCCGGATATCGGCGCCCCTTTCCAGGGCATGATTCATATCCTCAATGACCAGGATACCTGCACCCTCGCCGATTATAAATCCGTCGCGGTCCTTATCAAAGGGTCTTGAGGCCTGTTCAGGTCTTTCATTCCTTGTAGAGAGGGCCTTCATATTGCCAAAACCAGCAAATGCCAGTTGTGTTATAACTGATTCAGTACCACCGCATATCATCACATCGGCCGCACCTCTCTGAATTATCTTAAAAGCGTCTCCTATGGCGTGGCTACCTGCTGCGCAGGCAGTGCATACTACAGTATTGGGACCTTTTGCTCCGCACATTATTGAGATTTGGCCGGAGGCCATGTTAGGTATGGCCATGGGAATAAAGAACGGACTCACGCGTCTGGGGCCCTTATTCACAAGGATATCCCTGAAGTGCTCAATTGATCCTAGCCCCCCAAGGCCACATCCGGTAATAACACCGGTTCTTGAGGCCTTGTCCTTCGGGATTTTGAGATCAGCGTCTTCAACGGCCATTAGGGCCGCCGCCACACCCAGTCTTACAAAAGGATCTACCCGTTTAACCAGCTTCTCCGGCATAAAATCAACCGGTTCAAAGCCCTTCACCTCTCCGGCAATCCGGGAAGGATAGCCTTTTATATCAAAACGGGTAACAGGACCTATGCCGGACTTTCCAGCTATCAGATTCGCCCAGCTGGCCTCAACCCCGATACCCACGGGACAAAGAAGACCAAGACCTGTTACTACTACCCTCCGGTTCTGATTTTGATTTATCATGTCGCTATATTATGTTGACCTTTAATTACCAGTGCCTTTTATGGTTCACTTTTCTCCATGTTCTTTGACAAAGTTAATGGCATCCTGGACCGTTTGCATCTTTTCCGCATCCTCATCCGCTATTTCCATATCAAATTCCTCTTCCATGGCCATGACCAGCTCCACAAGGTCCAAAGAATCCGCTCCAAGGTCATCCACAAAGGATGCTTTCGGCACCACCTTTTCCTTGGCAACGCTAAGCTGGCTCGCAATGATATCAACCATCTTGGTATCTATACTCATTTTTATCCTCCCTATATCCTGTTGGTCCAAAAAAGACCTAACCAACAGTAAAATTTTAATCGCAGAGCAATCCTCCATTTACATGGAGCACTTGTCCGGTGATATATGATGCCTCATCCGAGGCCAAAAAACCTACTGCATCAGCCACATCCTCAGGGCTTCCCATTCGGCCCGCAGGAATTTGGCTCAACAACTGTTCCTTTACTTTTTCCGGCAATTTGGCAGTCATATCTGTTTTAATGAAGCCCGGGGCCACAATATTTGCAGTAACCCCTCTTGAAGCCGTTTCTCTGGCCACGGACTTTGTAAATCCCTCTAAACCGGCCTTGGATGCAGCATAGTTGGCCTGGCCCGGATTCCCCATAGAGCCGACTACCGAGCCTATACTGATAATTCGACCCCATCTCTGCTTGATCATAGCCATAATGACTGCCTGGGTACAATTAAATGCCCCCTTCAGGTTCACCGACATCACCAAGTCCCAGTCCTTTGCCTTCATTCGGGCAAGTAGACTGTCCCGGGTAATGCCTGCATTATTAACCAGTATGTGGATCCCGCCATGGTCTTTGATGACCGATTTCAGTGCCTTGGAACTTGCTTCAGTATCTGCGACATCAAAAGGCAGGAAGCTGACGGCCCCTCCGGCCCCTGCAATTTCATCTAGGATTCCTTGGGCAATTGTCTGATCGCAGACATCATTTACAAAAATATGGGCTCCGAGGCAGGCAAGTTTGAGGCATATGACCCGGCCTATTCCCCTGGATCCCCCGGTTACTACTGCTATTTTCCCTCTGAGTTTCTGTTCACACGACATATTATGATCCCCGCTCTTTTTGAATTCTCTGGATAAGAAGGGGTAATATCTCCTTGACGTCCCCAACCAGGCCGTAAGTAGTCACGTCGAAAATGGGGGCCTCAGCGTCTTTATTTATTGCCACTATGATCTTTGACCCCTGCATTCCAACTATATGCTGTATGGCTCCTGATACCCCGCAAGCCATATAGAGCTTGGGAGACACGGTAACACCTGTTTGACCAATTTGGGTGCGGCCGGATAGCCAGCCAGCATCTACGGCTGCTCTTGTAGCCCCAACCGTACCTCCGAGCAAATCGGCCAATTCCCTGGCCAGTTCAACGTTCTTCTCCTGTTCAAATCCCCTGCCTACAGTCACGATTACATCCGCTTCACTGAGATTGGGACCTTCTGCCTGCTCCTTCACAGACTCAAGGACCTGGACCCGATGACTCAGCAAATTTTCCCCTGGAAGGATGTGAATCACCTCGCCTTTCCGCCCGGGATCAGGGGTATTGGCTCTCATGACATGGGGCCTGACTGTGGCCATTTGTGGCCGGTGTCCAAGGCATACAATAGTTGCAAGGAGATTTCCTCCAAAGGCCGGCCTGGTTTGAAGCAACGCCCTGTCCTCTGCCCGGACATCAAGTCCTGTACAGTCAGCAGTAAGTCCTGTCTCAAGGATCGTGGCGACCCTTGGTATATAGGAACGCCCCATGGCCGTGGCGCCAGCCAAAATAATTTCGGGGTTTTCTTTCTTGGCAAGATCTGCAAGTATGTTCCCATAAACCTCGTCGGTGAATGTCGCAAGCTCAGGGTGGTCAACAACCAGCACCCTATCCGCCCCATAAAATATCAATTCCTGTGCTCTGGATTCAATTTCATGTCCCATGAGCACTGCGGTAACTTCTGTGTCAAGCTCGCCTGCAAGCTCGCCTGCAAGCTCCCTGGACTTCGCCAGGAGCTCAAATGTCACAGGGGCAATGACCCCGCTCCTGCACTCTGCAACCACCCATATCCCTTTCCAGGAGCTTAAGTCTGTCGTAAGCAGACCTTCCTCCACGTGGATTTCTAATGCCCCTTCAGGGCAGCCATCCACGCAGATCCCGCATAGAGTACAGGCGTCCTGATTAACAACGGCCACCTCGTCTTCTACAAAAATAGCCTCAAAAGTGCATGACTCTTCACATTCACCACATCCGGTGCACTTTTCTATATCAACCTTAAGCATTATAGAATTCCCGCTTCTTTGAATCTGGAAACCAGGGCTTCCACCTGTTCCTCTGCCGAGCCCTCAAGCATCTCTCGCCGGACCTCAAAAGTGGGAACCGATGTAGATACGACCTGAGTCGCTGAGCCTGCCAGCCCGACCATATCAGGTTTTGCTCCGAGCTTCCGGGCATCCCATACAAGAATCTCAGCCTTTCTGGCCCGCATCTTCCCTTTGAGGGATGGAAGCCTGGGTGTATTGAGGGAGGCAAGTACTGTCAGGAGGGCAGGCATCTCAAGTTCAAGCATATCATAGCCATCTTCATTGACCCGCCTGAGACGCATTGTCTTTCCATCATCCAGGACACTGAGCGCGTTTACGCATGTCACATAAGGAATGCCGAGCCGGACCGCCAGCCCTGGGCCTACCTGGGCGGTGTCACCGTCTATGGCCTGTTTGCCGCAAAGTACAAGGTCAACAGGCCCCAGCTTCTCTATTGCCTTTGCCAGGGTATAGGTGGTGGCCAGGGTATCTGCCCCTGCAAAGGCCCAGTCTGACAAAAGGATTCCCTCGTCAGCTCCAAGGGACAGGGCTTCTTTCAGGGCATTTTCCGCCTGTGGCGGCCCCATGCTCAATACAGTGACTTCTCCGCCGTAAGTATCTTTCAACTGAAGACCGGCCTCAAGGGCGTGGAAGTCAAAAGGATTTATTACTGCTTCTACCCCTTCCCGTACCAAGGTGCCCTTTTCCGTATCAAAACGCACGGTCTTCGCGTCTGGAACCTGTTTTATGCAAATCACTATGTTCATAACTAAACTTTATAAACAATGTTGAATGCTGAATTTTGAATTAAGGTATATATTTTTTAAATCTTCTTCCACAATTCAGCATTCAATATTCAACATTTATCATAGGAATCATCTATTATTTTTTCGCGTACTCCTTATTTAAGGCTTGGCCAATAACATTGCGCAGGATCTGGTTTGTGCCCTCATATATCTGGAGAATTTTTGCATCCCGCATCATTTTTTCAACCGGATAGGACTTCATATATCCATAGCCACCCAGGATTTGGACCGCATCAGTGGTTACCTGCATGGCCATATCAGTAGCAAAAAGCTTTGCCATTGCAGACATTTTGGCAACGTCTTTTGCTCCGTCCTCGTCAATAGTCCTGGCTATTGAGTACACAAGGGCCCTTGAGGCCTCTATTTTTGTGGCCATATCCGCCAGCATATGCTGTAAGGCCTGAAAGGAGATTATCGGCTGGCCGAACTGTATTCTCTGCCTTGCATATTTGACCGCTTCATCCAGGGCCGCCTGGGCAAGTCCGACTGCTATAGCCCCTATGCCGGGTCTGGCTATGTCCAGAGTCCTCATGGCCATTATGAAGCCCTGGCCATTCTTTCCAAGTATACGGTCCTTTGGAATGCGGCACTCATTGAATACAAGTTCCCTGGTTGATGAGGCATTCAACCCCATCTTTCGTTCTTTTTTCCCGAAGCTGAACCCCGGGTCACCCTTCTCAACAATAAAGGATGTTGCACCCCTTGCACCCTTGTTCTTATTGGTCATGGCCACGATGGTATATATTTCTGCTTCACCGCCGCTAGTTATCCACTGTTTGGTGCCGTTTAAAACCCAGTAATCTCCATCTTCCACTGCTGTAGTCTGGATCCCTGCGGCATCACTCCCGGCATTGGCTTCGGTAAGTCCGAAGGCTACAAGGCGCTTGCCTGCGGCAATATCCGGGAGATAGCGGGCCTTTTGTTCATCAGAACCAAAAAGCAGAATAGGATAACCTCCCAGCGCACTGGCAGCAAAAGTCGTAGTAACAGCGATGCAACCATAGGCAAGCTGCTCCAGCGCCAAGCAATTTTCAAAACAGCCTTTTGCAAAGCCACCATATTCTTCAGGGACATAAAGCCCGAAAAGATCCGCCCGGGCTATATCCTTCATGATATCCCAAGGGAATTCCTCATTCTCATCGAGCTTTGCTCTTACAGGAATGATCTTTTCCACGGCTATCTGACGTGCCAGATCCACGATCATCTGTTGCTCTTCTGTCAAGAAATAATTGACTTGTGCCATTTAGAAATCCTTTCTCTCCACTCCGTATCCATATTACCAGCACATGGCCACAGATCCCCAGGTAAAACCCCCTCCGAAAGCAACCATTAAAATACGGAGGCCCGGGGTCAACAGTCCTGTTCGATTAGCTTCATCCAGGCCAATAGGTATACTCGCCGCCGAGGTATTACCATATTTGTGAATATTGATAAAGATTTTCTCCCTGGGAAGCCCCAACCTCTCTCCCAAAAAATTAATGATTCGTATGTTGGCCTGATGAGAAAACAGAAGATCTACATCATCTCCGGTCCATCCATTTGTTTCCAGGGCCTCCCAGGCCGCAGACTCCATTGCTTTGACAGCATGTTTGAATACCTCTTTACCCTGCATCTGAATATACTGCCATCCCTTTTCAAGGTTTTCATGACTCACCGGGAAGGCCGTCCCAAGGCCTTTTATGATAAGAAGCTCTCCCAATGAACCATCTGAATGGAGGTGGGTAGAGAGAATGCCCCTGTCCTCTCTGGTACCGGTAAGTATGGCGGCTCCTGCTCCATCACCGAAGAGCACGCACGTATTCCGGTCCTCCCAATTTGTAACCCGGGAGAGCACCTCGCTCCCAATCACAAGGATCTTCATCCTGGAGTTACTACGTATGAACTTATCTGCTACGGAAAGCGCATAAATAAAACTGGTGCAAGCGGCATACAGGTCAAAAGCCCCGGCCTTTTTCGCTCCCAGCTCATTCTGCACCAGACAGGCAACAGAGGGCATTGGCATGTCCGGAGTCATAGTGCCGACTATAATAAGGTCCAGATCCTGTGGGCGCACACCTGCCATATCAAGGGCCTTTCTTGCTGCCTGTGTAGCAAGAAAAGAATTGGTCTCCTGGTCATTAGAGATATGGCGTTCAATGATTCCTGTCCTGGTGCGTATCCACTCGTCGGTAGTATCCACACGGCTTTCCAGATCCTTGTTGGTTACCACTTTTTGGGGTGCGTGAGACCCGGTCCCGATGATTATACTGCGAATAGGCATAATGATTAAACTCTAATCGATGGGGCCTCGTTGGGACTTTGACATCACTGGACTACCTTGAATAGATCCTGACTTTTGGCAAAAGAGTTTTCAAGTTTATCAGCCAATTCTACCTTAGCCAGTTCCTGGGCTAGTTGTATTGCGTTTTTAACTGCTTTGGAACCGGAGAGCCCGTGACATATGATTGCTATCCCATTGATCCCCAACAGCGGAGCGCCACCGTACTCAGCATAGTCTATTATTTTGTAGAATCTTTGAAAAGCGGATTTCAAGGGATGTCCCATGTCGGCCATAAGACTCCCCCCAATCTCTGACTTCAGCATGGTGAGTATGGCCTTTGCAAGACCTTCACTCAGTTTTAGACATATGTTACCCACAAATCCGTCGCACACTATTACGTCTACGTCGCCTTTGAAGATTTCACCGCCTTCCACATTGCCGACAAAATTCAGATCACTGCCCGCGAGGAGATCATACGCCTTTCTTACGAGCTGGTTGCCCTTGGTGTCTTCCTCCCCGATACTTAACAGTCCTACTCTGGGTCGAGAATTATCCAAAAGTTCTTTGGAAAATACTGAGCCCATTATTCCGAACTGTAGCAGATGAACGGGCTTGCAGTCTACATTTGCCCCCACGTCTATCATGGTCACCGGCTTTTTCGGGGTCGGCATAAGCGTAGCGATGGCCGGCCGAACGCCACTGATTCTGCCCAGGGCAACCATAGCTGTTGCCAGCGTGGCCCCTGAGTTGCCTGCACTGAGCACGGCCATGGCCTTTCCTTGACGCACAAGTTCAAAAGCAACTCTAATTGAAGAATCCTTTTTCTTTCTCAGAGAATCAGCCGGAGATTCTTCCATATCAACTACTTGAGAGGCCGGATAGATGCTGATGGGCAAATCACCCCCGCCCTGCCGCTGAAGCGTTTCCCTCAGCACATCTTCTATCCCAACCAAGATTATCTCAATGCCGTGATCTCTGGCTGCATCGATTGCTCCCCTTACTAAAACATCAGGGCCTCGATCGCCCCCCATGGCATCTACTGCTATAGACATTTTCTAGTCTAATTTTTTTTCTTCATTGAATACTTTTCCCCTATAGGTACCGCAATGGGGACAAATCCTGTGGGGAGGCTTGGGCTCTGTACATTGAGGGCATATTGAAAGACTCGGAATACTAAGCGCATCATGCGAGCGACGATTACCCTTGCGTGAACGTGAAGTTTTTCTTTTTGGAACTGCCATTTCTTAATACCTCTTAATTTTTAATATTCCAGCCTAACATAGCTAAGCCGAAAAAGGATATTCATTTGACTGCTTCTCGCAGCTTTTTTGTAACCGTTCACGGCTTTTTTAACACACTAAGTGGATTATTCAAAGTTTCTGCTCGGCAACGGCATTTTTCTCTATTAAGATTCACACCGCACCTGGGACAGATGCCTTTACAGTCCTCCCTGCAGACATGTCGCATAGGAATTTGTAGCAGAATCTGTTCTCTGAATATTTCCCCTATCCGGATTTTAGCCCCATCATATAAGGATACTTCCATGTCTTCTTTACTAAGGGCTATTTCTTTTTTTTCCTCTAGCGATTGACCAGGGACCAGTATATAGAAAAAAGATGTATCTATCTCTTGATTGTACTCCTCCAGACAACGGTCGCACTTGAGAACAATCAAGGCCGCAACCTTGCCTTTTAGATGCACAGCCCCATCAACACGGTGGAGAAAGACCTCCTCTTTTGCAGGGCACTGTATCCTGCATTCCTCTGTATCAGACAAGAGCCCCTGCATATCTTCGAAGACCAGATGCAGACCATCTTCCGGAATGTCCTTTACAGGGACAGTATTTCTAAAGCCTTTTAGATCTTTGGTCATTAAACGCCAAGGCCAATGGCCTAGTTAATTTCAGATTACTAAAGCTCTTCGTACGAATCCCGCACTATATAGAATGGCTAAGCCTTGTCAAGATAGATAGTGTCTGAACGAAAAGGCCATTCAGACACAATTTTGAATTCTTAATTTTGAATTTTGAATTAAAAAGGGAATAATCTTAACAGGTTAATTGTTCCTGTTCTAAATTGAAAAAACAGAATTTAGGGATTCCGTTCGGGTACTATATAGAAGGAAGATTTACTATTCTGGCTATAATTATCCCCGCCTCATAAAGGACATACAGGGGCACCCCCATCATGGCCATATTGAAGATGTCCGGCGTGGGAGTGAGGATGGCAGCCATTATTGCAATTAATAGAATCGCATAACGTCTATATCTCCCAAAGGTCTCGGGACCGCAGATTTTCAGCCTGCAAAGCAATGTCATGAGCAATGGAATTTCGAAGATTATGCCAAAGCTAATAAGAAAGAGTCCGATAAAATTCACAAACTTACCTACAGCTATTACAGGCCGCAGGTGTTGTGACTGGTAACCCAGTAGGAAGTTTATCCCAAATGGAAGAGTTATAAAAAAACAGAAAAGGGTTCCTACGTAAAAGAGTAGAAGCGCGGACAGCATAAACACCAGGGAAAATTTTTTGGAAAAACCAAGTACCTCTACCAGCCCCCGCGAAATACGCCAGAATATCAACGGCGCCAGAAGAATTAATGCCCCAACGCTTGAGAGCTTGAGCAGGGCCAGCATCGGCTCCAAAACTCCAAAGAAGGCCAAGTGCTGCTCAAAATGGGACTGAAGAAAGGCCAAAAAATGAGGAGAAAGCCAGTATAGAATGGCAGTGAGCCCTGCAAAGCAAATCGCGGTTTCCAGTAGAAAACGCCTTAAATATTTAAGCAGGCGCACTAGGGTTTGGGCCGGAGATTCAGGCATAGTTTTTTGCTTTACAGAAATTGAGCGATTAGCCTTTAGCGGTTAGCTATTGGTTTAATGATTACAGGATGTTTTACTATTACAAACTTTCATCTGTTGGATGTTATTTCTAATTAACATAATGCCCTGATTTTTCAAAGCTAAATGCTAATGACTGACAGCTAATTGCTCAACTGCCGAGCTTTTCCCGTATATACTCAACGGCATTCCGGAAAAAGGCCAGTCCTGCCCCTTCCTCGGGCAATTCTTCCCTGGTCCATCGTGGATGGTTAGTCCTATGATGAAAGGCCTCAGGATGGGGCATCAGGCCCATGAGCCTGCCTGTAGTATCACAAATGCCAGCTATGGCAAGCTCCGAGCCATTTGGGTTATAAGGATAGTCTTGCGTGGGCTTCCCTGTTACAGGTGATACATACTGAAGTACAATAAGGCCTTCTGCCACCAGCCTGTCCCTTGCAGATATGTCAATTGTTACGAACTTTCCTTCTCCGTGTCTTACTGGTAACTCAATACGGTCTATCCCACGGGTGAATATGCAAGAAGAGTCCGGAGATACCTTGCAAGTGACCCACCGGTCTTCGAACCTTCCGGAATCGTTATAGGTAAGACTTACGTAGCGTTGCTCATAATCACCATCAAAACCCGGGAGGAGACCGGTCTTCGCCATCAACTGAAAACCATTGCACACCCCCAGTACCAGACCCCCCTTTTCCACAAATTCCAGGAGCTGATCCAGCAGACGTTCTTCTGTCCCCCTGACCTTGGCATTCCTGAGCCTGTAGGCCCCGGCCTGTGCCGCCCCCAGATTATCGCCATCTAAAAATCCACCCGGCAGGTTAAGAAAATGATAGTCATCCAGGCGGACGCTCCCATCCAGGAGATCACTGAGGTGGACTATATCAACCTGGTCTGCACCGGCCAGTCTGCACGCATTGGCCATCTCCATCTCACAGTTGGTTCCGTATCCTGCTGTAACTATTACACGTACTGGGGATATCATGTACTACTCCAGAATTGCAAATTTTTTACCACAAACTTCTCTTTCGTGTTTTCAATTTTTCGTGCTTTCGTGATAAAGAATATTATCCATAGACCTCCAGCCACTGATTAGCCTCGTTCTCAAGGAGTTCATAAAAGGCATCAGAGCCCCCTATGCCGGTTCGACCAAAGGTATAATTGATCTCAATAAATAAAGGAATATTAGATCCATCCAAAAAAACAAGGTCAAAACCTGCCATATTGATTCCAGTACGTGTGCACAGTTCTTTTACTGCATCTCTTCCTATGGCTTGCAACTCCGGATCAGACCGGGAATCAATTTGTCCACCCTTTGCAATATTGTGAAGAAAACCCGATGTGTTGCATCGCCAGTAGCTCTGGATGTGATTTCCTATGATCACAACCCTGAGATCTCTTTGGAGATTAGGAATAAATTCCTGCAATACAAAGCCGAAAAGGCCCTGTATCTCAAAATGCTTGAGTATTTTTGTTGCCTGTTCCAGGTCCCGGTCGTTTCTTGTCAACCAAACCTGGGAGCCCTCTCCCCCGCTGGTTCCCTTTATCACAAATGGATAATCCGGGAGCCTGGGACAATGGCTCATTTCAGGGTGATCGCCCAACAGGGTTTCCACTCTGGGGAAAATCCACGTCTTCGGGTGAGGAATCCCGTAACTCCAGAATAGCATGGTATCTCCCACCTTTCCCTCCCACTTAAAGCGAAGATTGTAATTCGGGAAAACATTGGAACACAGGGTACTGCACAGGGAATAGAGTTCTCCTGACACCGTCTGTGGTAATATAATTGCCCTGGCTTTCGTGAGGTTGCGAACCATATCCTCATCCCATATGCCCCTTTCCCAATAAAAAAGGTCGCCTTTAATCATGGGATGAAAGGATATCACATGGCCTTTGGCATCAGGCCTGGATTTCTGATTTATAATATTTTTCTCCAATCTGTGATTGAGCTACATCCCTTTTACACGAATCATCCGGATTTTTCCAGAAATGACTGCGCTGCAATAACCGTCCGCATCCCCCTTGCTTCTCGCAATTAAGAAATCCCGTCCATGTTATCCGCAAGATATTCTATTCATTTCAGATCCTACCATTATATAGTGTTCTAACTGTTAGCTCGTTATACGTATCGGAGATGGCCTTTCCTATTCCCAACCACCTGCGTTTCGTTTCAGACCACCATCATGGTCTGGTACTGCTTACACCAGATTATCTGTTAACACAGTATCCTATTCGTACAAAATAATGAATAACCCCGAAACCATGGCTGATGGGAAATGCCCGTTCCTGGAAATTTGCTTGTAGAGGTAATTGGGGCACTAGTAATAGAGTCTAATCTTGGGTATAATTTTAATTGAGCGTTTAGCTTTGAAAAATCAAGCTATTACGTTAATTAGAAATAACACCCAATGGGTTCACCCTGTTGAATCCCTGAAGGGGGCAACAAAGCTGCATTCAACATGATAAAAGTTTGTAATAGCAGAACATCCTGTAATCATTAAATTAATCGCTAATCGCTCAATTTAGGTATTAATAGCGCTTGAGTGAGTAGAGGAGCAATCTGACAAAGGAACTATGTTGGCAATATATGGCTATGAAAAAAAATAACCGGAAAAAGAAACTGAGTATCATAGGTGCAGGGGCAGTAGGAACAGCGGCTGCCCAGTGGGCTGTATCCAGATCCATTGCAGACACCATAATATTATTGGACGTAGTAGCAGGTCTTCCCCATGGAAAGGCACTGGATCTCTTCCAGACATCCCCGCTATCTGTATATGCAGGGAATATTATCGGTACTGATGATTATGCTGATACCGCCGAGTCAGACGTAATCATCATAACCGCCGGGCTTGCCAGGAAGCCGGGGATGAGCCGGGATGACCTTTTAGAGAAAAACGTCCGGATCATTCGAGAGGTTACTGAAGAAATCGTCAAATATTCTCCTGACGCATGCCTGGTGGTTGTCACGAATCCGATTGATGCCATGGTTTACACTGTCTTTAAGGTATCCGGATTTCCAAAACAACAGGTTGTGGGCATGGCAGGTGTCCTGGATTCCGCCAGGTACCGCACATTTATTGCCCAGGCCCTGGCTATAGCTCCTTGGGACGTGACAGCTCTTGTAATGGGTGTACACGGCGACCATATGCTTCCCCTGGTCAGGCTTGCAAGCGTTGGAGGAGTGCCCATAGAGGGGCTTTTGTCCAAAGATGAAATTGAAAATGTAGTCCGTCGCACTCAACACGGAGGTGCTGAGATAGTACAGCACCTCAAGACAGGAAGCGCATTCTCCGCTCCTGGTCTTGCTGCAGTGGAGATGGCCCAATCCATCCTGAAAGACGAAAAAAGGGTGTTACCCTGTGCGGCCTATCTGGAGGGGGAATTTGGTATTAGCGGCGTATTCCTGGGTGTGCCTGTGGTGCTTGGAAGAAACGGCGTAGAACGTATCCTGGAGTTTCCCCTTACGCCGGATGAGCAGGAAGCCTTACAAAAATCTGTGGAGGCTGTGAAGAAGCAAGTTGCAGCCACTGGCTTATGATCTGTCGGCTGTCAGGGGGGAAGTGAATAATTATCACCGGACTATTGCCCTATGGATCTTCTTAATCGGGCTGATTGGGGCCCTTGGTGGCTTGGTTGTCTTGTATCGGCTTCTCTGGCTACCTACTCCACCTGTGCCAGTGCCCTTACATGTTCCTTTAATAGAACAGGTCCCCATAGAACAACTTCCGGCCCTTGAGGACCCTAAGGACAAAAAAGGCCTGCAAAAGGCCGTTTCTGCCAGCCTGGAATATCTGGAAAAGCATAAGGATGAGGAGCAAATATCCTGGGGCAATGAAGCCATAACTATAGGCATACTGAAGAAAACACTGAAAGCTTTTTCCAGACTTTTGGACCAAGACCTTCCCCAGGAGGACCTTCAGAGGGAAATCCGCCGCCTGTTTATAGTTTACAGGATAACTGGGGATAAGAAGGGAAAGATGCCTGCCGGGCCGTTTCTTGTGACAGGTTATTTCCAGCCTGAACTGGCTGCTTCTCTGAAAGCGGATGAAGAATTCTCCTATCCGCTTTATGAAATTCCCCCGGACCTTATTGGAATAGCACTGCATAATTTTGACTCCTCCCTTCCGCGCAAGACCCTTTATGGGAGGGTGTCCGGGCAAAGTCTGATCCCATACTATACACGAGCGGACATTGACAACGGCAGGAAACTTAAGTGTGCCGATGTCCTCGCGTGGCTGCAGTCACCCGTGGATGGGCTTATGCTCCATATTCAGGGTTCAGGGATACTCCGGTTTCAGGACAAAAGCAGTAAATATATCCATTACGCTTCCAGTAACGGTCATCCCTATCATAGTATCGGCCGATGGCTTATAGACAAGGGACTGCTACGCAAGGATCAGGCAGACTGGCCGGGCATCCGCGCTTGGGCACAGGAAAATCCAAAGGAATTCAGAAAGGCCTTTACCGCCAATCCCAGATACATTTTCTTTAAATGGGAAAAAGAGGGGCCAATAGGAACGTTGGGAGAAGTGCTGACGCCCATGAGATCCGTGGCCCTTGACCACAAGATCTATCCGCCCGGTGCCCTATGCTTTTTGCAAGTGCCAATGCCTGTAAGCCGGCCGATCCACGGAGGTGCCGGGATCTTTCATGGCTTTGTGTGCAATCAAGACACGGGCAGCGCCATCAAGGGACCACATAGACTGGACCTCTATTGCGGAGAAGGCGATGAGGCAGGAAACCTTGCAGGAAGACTGAAGGCACCAGGATCACTCTATCTGTTTTTGCTCAGGGATGCTGTTCAGAGGACCTGGCTCAGTCAACCCTGAAATCACCTTGCTTTTCCATAACCGACTCATTAAGCTCACAAAATTATAATCAGGACAAGCCGGAACCAAAAAGGTTTGAAGATAAAAGAAATTGCTAAGCTACCGAGTGATCTCGTCAAAATTTATCCTGCTTATAACCTTATTCTTTTTATTTGTTTTGATCCTGACACCCTGTTCTTTATTCCCAAGAATTAAAACTACTGTATCATTGGCAGAGGACCGGCCTGACCCAAAAATCTATGATTTTACAGTATCAAATTCCCGGGATAAGCTCCTGGCCTACTTTTCCCTAAAAAACGGGTGTCTCCCGTATGTGCAAATTGCATTAGAAAGCGGGATTACGGTACGCTATATCTACGAAGTAGAACTACAGGCACCCCGTTTTCTGATTAAAAAAAGCCTTTCTCGATGTTTCATATTAAGAATACTTACTTATGATAATCTCAAAGGGGAATATAGAGTTTCATTTGGTCCGGATGCCCTCAGGGTAGTCAGTGTGAGGACCTTAGAAAAAGCAAGAACGCTTGCTTTTGAGATTAACGACGTTTCGATAATTTCTTTGTCAGAGCTACCTCGGGGAAAGACCTATACATTGCGGGTACGGGCGAAGATGGAAGAAGCGACGTCGTTTTTACCTTTTAAAGGTCTTTTGGACTTGTTTTCCTCGTGGGGTTGCCAGACTGAATGGTATGAAATCCAGTTTAACTACTAGCGAAGCTAGAAAACGAAGAATCGAACGAATCATCATGATAGCAGCAGGGGTTCTTATTGCCCTGCTGTCCTTGGCCGAGTACTATCTGATCTCCGGTTTCAGTCCACTATCGGCAAGTAACAATGTACTCATCTTTGCAGTAATCAACCTTAACATTCTCCTTATCCTGCTTCTAGGTTTTCTTGTAGTACGTAATCTGGTCAAACTGGTATTCGAAGACAGAAAAAACCTGCTGGGAGCCAAACTCAGGACCAAACTCGTAATAGCCTTTGTCTCTCTATCTCTTATTCCTACGATACTGCTCTTTCTGGTCTCCTTTCAGTTTCTCAGGACCAGCATCGGCTACTGGTTCAACATAAAGGTTGAAAGGTCCCTTGATAGTGCTCTGACAATAGGAAGAACATATTACGAAGGCCAGGTTACTGAGTTGCAGCATCTGTCCCAAGAGATGGAGAGACTCCTGAGCCTGAAATGTATTGAAGAGGACAATACAATAAACAAGGTATGCATAGAACAGCTAGTGAATCCAACACTACTATTACCCGATATTCAAGGTTCAGGCAGCGCAATCCACTTTAATTCCATAGAGGTAATAAGTTCATCCCATAAAGAGCTTTTTGTTAAGATATGGCTACCGCTTGTGGATATGCCGCCAAGCATTCCTCCTTCTGTGCTGGACCAGGTTTTTGAAGGTAAGGACTCATTGCTGCACAGTGTTACCCTGGAAGGCGGTGAATTTATCCGGGTCTTACGCCCTTTAAGAAATGCAGATGACAGTATTCAGGCCGTATTGGCTTTGGGCCACTTGATGCCTCAGGATATGAGTTACCTGCTCGATGATATTCGCTCGGGTTATGAGGATTATCGCCAGTTGCGCCTGTTCCAGAACCCAATTAAGGGTTCCCTGTTAATTACCCTTTTCCTGATTACTTTCCTGATTATTTTTGTTTCCATTTGGTTTGGATTCCGGCTTGCCAAGAGCATCACAGAGCCTGTTCAGATGCTTGCTGAGGCCACCCACCGTATAGCACTGGGAGACCTGGATTTTAGCCTTGAAGCTAAAGGTAAGGATGAACTCAGTTCTCTGGTACGGGCATTTAATATCATGACCCAGGACCTTAAGGAAGCCAGACGCAGGACTGAACAGACCTCAAGACAGTTGCGAAAGAGCTATGGCGAACTGGAACAACGCCGTCGCTATATTGAGATTATCCTACAGAACGTGACAGCAGGAGTAATATCCATAGACAGACAGGGTTTCGTCACTCTTATGAATAAATCAGCTGCGAGCATTCTGGATATGTCCTCGGATCAGGTAATCGGGAAGCCGTATCTTCAGCTCCTGACTGAGGATCAGGCCAAGGAATTTGAGGAAATCAGGCAGGAACTCAGCCTTTCTCCAAAAGGTACGCTTCAGCGTCCTATTCGCATGGAAATAAAAGAAAAGATCCTTTCTATCCTGGCAAGCTTTACCATATTAAGAGACCAGGATGGGAGATCCCTCGGAGTAGTCATAGTTTTTGATGACCTGACAGAGCTTGAGAAAATTCAGCGTCTCGTTGCTTGGCGCGAGGTAGCCAGGCGCATCGCACATGAGGTCAAGAATCCTTTGACCCCCATACAGCTCTCAGCACAGAGGCTGCGCAAGAAATATCTTGATAAGCTGGATGACGAAACCAGGGTTGTTTTTGACAAATGTACAAATACGATTATAAGCCAGGCAAAAGAACTTAAACACCTTGTAGATGAGTTTTCTAACTTTGCCAGGATGCCGGTCCCCAGACTTCGACCTACGAGGCTGGACGACTTGGCAGATGACGTACTTGCAATTTACAGGGATGGACATCCAAAAGTTGAATTTAAACTGGACGTACAGGAAGGGTTGCCGGATGCCTTGTTGGACTCTGACCAGATAAAGAGGGCCCTTATCAACCTTTTGGACAACGCTGTAGCCTCCATGCCTGATGGTGGCAAAATAAACATTCAGATAACATATAACACTGACGGGAATGAAATATGTCTCAGTGTGTCCGATACAGGATCAGGTATTTCCCCTAAGGATTTTTCAAGGCTCTTTGAACCCTATTTTTCTAAAAGAAAGGGGGGCACAGGCCTTGGGCTTGCTATTGTAAACTCTATTGTGGCAGACCATAATGGACGCATACTGGTGGAAGATAATATTCCCAATGGGGCTAGGTTTGTATTGATTTTTCCTATTAACTGAATTGACCGCACAGGTAGAACAATTTTGCAATGGTAAAAAAAAAGATACTTGTAGTAGATGATGAAGAGTCAATCCTTCAATCTGTGACGGATATCCTTGAAGACGAGGGATTTGACGTGCAGACATCGCCGGATGGAGAGATGGCCCTTGAGATCATGGGAGAGGCCCTTCCTGATCTTGTCCTGCTGGATGTCTGGATGCCGGGCATGGACGGCCTGGAAGTATTGAAACGGATAAAGGCCGACTGGCCGTTTATCCCGGCAGTAATCATGTCTGGCCACGGAACTATTGAAACGGCTGTAAAGGCCACCAGACTGGGGGCCTATGACTTTTTAGAAAAGCCTCTTTCCTATGAACATTTGCTCCTGGCGATCCAGAATGCCCTCAAATATCACGATCTTCGGGAACAAAACGTTTTTTTAAGGCAAAAGACCGGGGAAAGGCGGAAACTCATTGGTGAAAGCCCTGCCATGATAGGGCTCAAAGAACAGCTCGCTATTGTTGCCCCTACTGATGCGTGGGTACTGATCCAAGGGGAAAACGGAACGGGCAAGGAACTCGTGGCCCAGACTATTCATCGAATGAGCAAGCGAAACCGGAAACCACTCATAGAAATCAACTGTGCTGCAATACCTGAAGAACTCATTGAGAGCGAGCTGTTCGGACATGAGAAAGGGGCCTTCACTGGTGCAACCACGATGAAAAGGGGGAAATTTGACCTTGCAAACGAAGGGACACTGTTCCTGGATGAAATCACGGATATGAGCCTTAAGACCCAGGCAAAAATCCTGCGAATACTTCAGGAGCAGAGATTCGAGCGGGTCGGTGGGAGCAAGACCATAACGATAGACGTGCGCATCATGGCAGCCACAAACAAAGACCTTGAAAAAGAGATAAAGAAAGGACATTTCCGGGAAGATCTTTATTACAGGCTAAACGTGATACCTATAGAGGTCTCACCTCTCAGGGAACGCAAAGACGACATCTTTCTTCTTACAGAAAACTTTTTGAGCGAATTTACCGGAGACACCGCCCATGGTCCCAAAAAAAGGGCAACCCAGGAAGTAATTGAGGCATTTATGGCGTACGACTGGCCAGGAAATGTGAGAGAGTTGCGCAATATGATAGAAAGGCTTGTAATTCTGACTAAAGGGCCGGAGATTACAATATATGATCTGCCCCCATCTTTTCATCAGGGCCTCGGGGCCGCCATCAAGGCACAGACTGGCTCCTCGATTTCCGAGCCTGTTTGGCTGAATTGCCAGGACTT
The DNA here is from genome assembly GCA_964646435.1 of uncultured Thermodesulfobacteriaceae bacterium. GTDB lineage: Bacteria > Desulfobacterota > Dissulfuribacteria > Dissulfuribacterales > UBA3076 > UBA3076. The sequence continues at coordinate 17,420 of CAZYEJ010000011.1, read as the reverse complement.
CAGGGAGGCAAAAACCTTATTTGAACGGGAATATCTTGAAAAGAAACTTGCCGAACACCAGGGTAATATCAAAAAAACCGCCCAGGCTATTGGCATTGAAAGGAGGCACCTGCACAGGAAAATCAAGGCGTTGGGTCTAAAAACATAAAGGCCCTATCAAGAATTTGGTAAAGGACTCTTTTTCCCACAACCCTTTTCTTCCCCCCGCATCAGTCGCTTGATGTTATCTTTGTGCCTTATCCAGATGATGCAGGCAGTTCCCCAAGCCATAAACTCAAGTTCAGGTGCCGGGCAGAAAAAGTGCATCGCAATGGGTGTAAACACAGATGCCGCAAGAGATCCCACCGACACATAACCCCACTTCTTTAGCGCTACTACAAAAACAACCACGCCAACGCCAATAGCACAGGGACACACCCCGAGAAGCACTCCTGTCCCAGTGGCAACGCCTTTCCCCCCTCGAAATCCGCTAAATATTGAATAGCAGTGGCCCAGGACAGCGCTGATGCCTGTACACGCAGTCCAGAAATCAAGATTAGCCGCTCCGGCCATTACCCACATGCAGCCAAGGACCGGCAAGAGCCCTTTAGCAAGGTCGGCTGTCAGTGTAAAAAATCCCCAGCCCTTGCCCATCACTCTGGCTGCGTTGGTAGCCCCTATGTTCCCACTGCCATGTTTTCGAAGGTCTATGTCTTTGCAACGGGCCAAGAGCAGACCAAAGGGTATGGACCCTAGGAGATATGCTCCAATTGGCCAGATTATTTGGGATAAGATAATCATTTCTCAGGGCAGGCTAAAAGGCGTCCCTTTCTTAAGGACTTTTTCAATTCTGCAAGCAGTCTGTTGTAAGAATTTTGTTTTTTCTTTGCGGTACCCAATGATCCGGTCTGTTTATCTCCATATCCCAATTTGCCGTCGCTATTGCGATCAAAAACCACATAGCTGGGAGGCCTTGAGGTTCCATCTCCAAAGAGCAGGATCTCAATGGATCTGCTGTAGTCGTTCCCTTCCCTTAATCTCAAGAGGGCCTGACCAAAAACTGTAACAAACCTGAGTTCAGAAACGTATTTTTTTTCATTTCGTCCTGGCTCTGAAGTCTGGTCTATGGTCAAAGGATTTCCAAAAGGACGCATCATGTCAAAAAACTGGTGCTTACTGTTTAAAATAATTACCATATCCCCCACATTACAGAAAGAGTCAATGACATCCATAGCCTGATTATTTGCGGCAATACAGCCTTTCGTCCAGTCTCTTACCATGCATTTCCCGCTGTTACGATATACCCCCCCACCATGTATGCCAATGCCACTGCCGAGTGATGTATCGGCAGGTGGACAACTACCTGCCGATATGGTATTTGCAATTGAACGATATTTGCTTGAAGAAATAAGTTTTTTCCTTAATCCTAACCATGCATCCACTTTATTGGGGTACGAAAGGCCCAAGAACTTATGAAATTTGCTATCAGACTTTTTGCAGGTCACATAATAACAGCCCTCAGGAGTTGATTTGTCTCCCCTGCGGCGTTTGGGCGACATGGAATCTATGCCGAGAGATACAGCATAACTCTCTATGACCTTGCCATCTCTATAAAGGAACATGCGGTGGATTCCCTTGTCGATCACTACACATTTTGAGGACATTTCTTTGGCATAGGCCCACCCAAGCAGGAGGGCCAAACCTGCTAAAAACGAAGCCAATGCAGTAAAAAGCTTGAATAAGTCGTTGTTCATAACCTTTATCCATCAAAATTTATATGCTTGCCTACCGGCAAGCTATCCTGTTATATTTTAATATATCTTCTTTGTCTGGAAAGGTCACCCTCCTGCCAGGGGCTGATATATCGGGACAACTGAATGGGCATAAAATAATTTCTGTTGAGCTATTTACAAAATACAACACAACCTTAATATCATATTGTGAGGAGAAGCCATGAAATACAAAGTTCCTGAAAAAAAATGGGCAATTCTGAAAACGGTCTTGAGTTTATTGCTTATATTCAGCCTGTTTACTTTGCCTGGCTGCGGTCTCAGCGAAGAAGATAAGTCCGTAATAAAACAGGGCGTAAAGGCTGCCGAGGAGTCGAAAGCAGCAGCATCCAGGGCGGAAGCCGCTGCCAAACGTTTGGAAGACTTGGCTTCTCGACTGGAATCATCTGCACGAAAGGCTGAAGATGCAGCAACAGCAGCAGTCACGGCAGCCGACAGGGCGGATGCAGCGACAAACAGGGCCACTGAAGCAGCCAGCAGTGCTGAGACTACAGCTAAAAAGACAGAAAGAATATTTGAAAAGAGCCTTCTTAAATAACTAAACGGAAACCCACTCGAGTAATTCATTGGGTTTCGCTATTCGTAACAGTTCAGGGGGCTACAACGCCCGTTTTACTGCGACCCACCGAACTGTAATCGTTTACAGGGTGCTGCAGATGCAAGGCGTACGGGTACGCAGACGTACTTCCTGTACTTCAAGTGCCCGGCAACAAAGCAGATGCGGTACCCTGTAAACGATTACCGCTATTCTTTGTCTGCCCGTGCTACAGGCACTGGAATACCGGTTTGTTCCCTGATGGCCCTCTTGATTTCTTTAAGATCCACCTTAAGGGGGCCTATGGCCTGTTCGCAGGCAGAAATACCAGAAAAGGCTGTTGCCAACGGGTCATCAATTTTATTTTCATAGTCTTGATATACCTGTAACCAGCACTTGTCTTCCGCCCATCCAACCTTTATTGGTTCATAGATGATCCGGACCAGTGTTCCCACCGGCACCAGCGAAAACAAAGAGGCTATATCTTCAGAATAAAGCCTTATGCACCCATGACTGACCCGGCGCCCCACACCCCAGGGACGATTTGTGCCGTGAATACCATATGAAAGGCGTGAAAAGCGCAAAATGTATTTTCCCAGAGGATTGTCAGGCCCGGGAGGTACCTGTGGAGGTAGCTCAGGATCTTCCTCCAGAACGGAGGGTGGTACAACCCATATTGGGTCCTTGGCCTTCCTGAACACAGTATAAATGCTTAGCTCTGTGGAATAGCCTTCTCTACCTACCCCTACAGGACAAGTCCAAAAACGGGACGGTCCCTCTTCGGCGGATTTGAAATAATACAGACGCATCTCAGCAAGATTTACTACTAATCCAGACGGTAGACGTCCTCTGGGCAAAACAAATACAGTGGGCACCAATACGCCGCTGCCTTCAGAAGGCACCCATGGGTCCATGCCGGGATTTGCTGCTACTATCTGGTTGTATCCCAGGTCATGGTCCTTTGCTATGTCAAGCAGGGTTTGTTCGTGCCCTGCCTTTACTGTCTTCATTGTACCATAAATAGTTCGTCCTTCTTTAAGGTCAAAAACATTGAGAGCATTGGCCTTTGGAATTGCCTGGATAATTATGAAAAAAACGAGGCTTCCTATCACCAAAGCAGCTCTAAGCGGAGAAAAACTGAACATATTTCTTTAGTAAAATCCTTGTGAGTCAGAAGGATTGGCGAAATTGGATTGAATATTGTATCATAAAATATATTCTAGTGTATACATCCTGCTTGGAAAAATCTACGGCCCATTCGGCACGCGCGGCCAAAAGTAGGCTGGGTGGAACGGAATCTATAGAGCTGTGACAAAAATACCGGAGGTCAATATGAAGCATTATTTTAAGAAGGCAGCAGTCAAAATATATGAAGATGCAAAAGGAGAAGGCCGGCTTATTGAAGGCCTTACCCTTGACAGACTCAAGGAGCTTGCCATTAGACAGGAGGAGGTAATCCGTACACAGATGGGTTCAGTCGCGGCTGACTCCGAGCCTATGTCCCGTTCAGCCCCCCACACCGCTAACAATATTGATCATCCTTTTGGTGAAGAAGAAGAGCAATTGGCCCTGGAGGCAGTGGAGTATCTGAGCAGGGAACGAATAATATCTCTGGATACCATAGTAGGGGACGGGCGGGATGGAATTACTGCCCGATTTATAATTCCTGAAGTCTATTCCCATCTAGCCTATGGTCTGAAGCTGCTTTTGGACTATCCGGCTGCCAGGGTGGTGGAAGATCCCACTTACACCATTATTTTCTTTACAGACGAGGTGTTTGAAAACAACAAGCACAAAAAGCTTATTGACAAGGATATTACTATCCGCCTCTGGATGGGAGAAAAGAGGGGCGAGCAGGTAAAGATATGCAGAAACAGTCTATACCTTGGCGAAGGGAAAAAGGGTGTCTTTCAGTTTGAGGACTGGCGGGTAAAAACCATTGACAAGACAGGTATTTTTCTGCACTCAGGTGCCAGGAGAGACCGGCTCTGGATATACGATCTTGAAACCGAAAGACCTGAGCTAAAGGAAGTGGTTGCGGGTGTCTCGGGCCTCACTGCTACAGGTAAGACAACAACACTTTGCAGAAAATTCGCCAAGCTTCACAGGGAGAGCTCCGAGATGATAGGTGACGATGGCGGTACTCTGGCCTTTGACGGGAGCTATGCGGCTTTTGAGATGGGGGGATTGTACGTAAAGACAGAGGGTCTGGATGAGAACCAGCCTGAAATAATCCGTGCGGCAGACTCCCGTGATGCCTTCCTGGAAAATGTTGCCATTAGCAAATACCCGTATATACCCGATTTCAAAGATATTTCCAAAACGGCAAATGGCCGGGCCGTTATCACAAGAGAGAATCTTGAAATAGCAAGCCAGTCCTTAAGGGCGGACAGGCTGGATTATATAATCATCCTTACAAGAAATCCCATGATCAATGCCATAAACAAGTTGACTCCTGAGCAGGCCACCATGCAATTTATCTATGGCGAATCAATTGAGAGCTCCGGAGGTAATCCCGAGGAGGCAGGTAAGTTCAAGCGAGTTTTCTTTCTTGATCCTTTTGTCTGCGGGAATCTGCTGGAGCATGCGATGATTTTCTATGATATTATCAAGAGAAACCGCATAAAGTGCTATCTTTCCAATACCGGCACTATAGGTGCGGACGAGTTAAAGGTAACCCTGCGCCAGTCTCTTGGTATTTATAATGATCTCAGTCGTATAGAGCTGCGGTTTAGCTCCGAACCGGATTTATTGGGCTACCATTCCCCGATTAAATGCGACCGGGCCAACCTGTCCATCATGAATGCCCACTCTCTTTTTCCTGACAAGGAAATCCTCAAAAAGAAGATAAAGAATTTCCTCAAGGGCAGGACAGAATATCTTGAGGATTTTGAGGCCAGGTTCGGTGAAATCCCCGAATACATAAGGGAATCATTGCCCTATCGTGAAGACCACGTCTATAAAATAACTGAAGATCAAAGCGCCCTTGACTTTGAATAATAGCTAACCGCTTAATTTAGGTATGAGACACAATCGCTGGAAGGATATAGATGAAGCCAGAAAGCTTCTCAAGCTTCCTGAACAGGTGACAAGAATCGAGATACTGGAGGCATACAGGCATCGCTGCAGAGACCTTCATCCGGACAGTAATCCGGGCATAGACACATCAGAAGAGATGGTCGGGCTAAATGCGGCCTACAGTATTTTGATGGAATATTCCGATAGGTATGAAATAAAATTCAATCCAAATGAAGACGGCATGACCGGGGGAGAATGGTGGATGCATCACTTTGGGCAGGACCCTATCTGGACCGGAGACCATGAGGAAGAATAGCTATGGCTCTAATCGTGCAGAAATATGGCGGTTCTTCAGTAGCTGACTGTGATCTGATTAAAGGAGTCGCAGATCATGTAATTGCCTGCAAAAAGCAGGGGGATGATGTGGTAGTAGTCCTCTCTGCCATGGCAGGAGAGACTGACCGGCTTATTGACCTGGCAAGGCAAGTGCAATCAACATCAGACCCCAGGGAACTTGACGTATTGCTGGCCACCGGAGAGCAGATGACCATCTCTCTCTTTGCCATGGCAGTCAGAGAAAAAGGTTTTGAGGCCACATCCTTTCTGGGTTATCAGGTCCCAATCGACACGGATTCAGCTTACGGGAAGGCCAGGATTCTGGACATATCAACTGAAAAACTCAATGCAGCCATCAAATCAGGACATATTCCTGTTGTGGCAGGATTTCAGGGAGTTACCCCTAGGGGTAATATCACCACCCTCGGAAGGGGCGGTTCAGACACAACTGCAGTGGCGGTGGCTGTAGTCCTTAATGCTGATATCTGCGAAATTTATACGGATGTAGACGGAGTTTACACAACAGATCCCAATATATGTCCAAATGCCAAAAAGATAGACAGAATTTCCTATGATGAGATGATGGAAATGGCAAGCCTCGGTGCAAAGGTCCTTGATATCCGATCAGTGGAGTTTGCCATGCGATACGAAATGCCTCTCCATGTGAGATCGAGCTTTACTTACAACACGGGGACCCATGTGGTTAAGGAGGATGAAACTATGGAACAGGTTTTGGTTTCCGGTGTTACCTACAGCCGAAATGAAGCACGTATTACCATCACAAAGGTCCCTGATAGTCCGGGCATAGCTGCCTGCATATTTAATCCGATCTCAAATGCAAATATTGTGGTTGATATGATTATCCAGAATACAAGGGCCGGTGACCTCACTGACATGACCTTTACAATTCCACGGGGGAATTACGACCAGGCCATGAGAATAGTGCAGAAAGTAGCCAAAGAAATCGGGGCCGAGAAGGTTGCTGGAGACCCGAACATTGCCAAGGTTTCTGTAGTGGGAGTAGGTATGAGAAACCACGCGGGTGTGGCCGGCAAGATGTTCGATATCCTGGCCAGGCACGGAATTAATATCCTCATGATCAGCACCTCTGAGATCAAGGTGTCGTGCGTCATTGAGGAAAAATACACTGAGTTGGCCGTTCGCGCACTCCACGAGGATTTTGGTCTGGATCATGAGTAAAAAAATCGAAATATATGACACAACCCTTCGGGACGGGACTCAGGCCGAGGACTTTAATCTCTCTGTTGAGGATAAAGTCAGGATAACATTAAAACTTGATGATCTCGGCATAGATTACATTGAGGGGGGCTGGCCTGGGTCCAACCCAAAAGACGAACAATACTTTCGCGAGATTCAAAACTATTCTTTAAACCACAGCAGGATAGCTGCCTTTGGCAGCACCCATCACGCCAGGCATCATGCCCACGAAGATCAAAACCTTAAGGCACTCGTGGCGGCCCGGACTCCGGTTATTATAATTTTCGGGAAGACATGGGAAATACATGTAAAAGACGTCTTGAGAATCTCCCCGGAGAGGAACCTGGAACTTATAGAAGACTCCCTCTCCTGGCTGAGGCCCCAGGTCCAGACACTATTTTACGACGCTGAGCACTTTTTTGACGGATACAAGACCGACCGTGACTATGCCCTTGAGACCCTGCGCCGGGCATTGGCCGGAGGAACGGATTGTCTAGTGCTTTGTGATACTAATGGCGGAACTATGCCATATGAACTGACGGAGATCATTCTGGATGTCCGAAAGGCACTGGGAGATAAAATTCAACTGGGTATCCACTGCCACAATGATGCCGGAGTTGCCGTAGCCAACTCCCTGTCAGCAGTCAGGGCCGGAGTGACACACATCCAGGGTACCATAAATGGTTTTGGTGAGAGGTGCGGGAATGCCAACCTCTGTTCCGTAATTCCGGGCCTTGTGCTCAAAATGGGGTATGAATGCGCACCAGGCAAAAATCTCGAGAAGCTCACCAGTGCGTCCAGGTTTGTCAGTGAAATTGCAAACCTGTCCCACAATAAGTACCAACCCTATGTGGGGGAAAGTGCCTTTGCCCACAAGGGGGGTATCCATGTCAGTGCTGTCCAGCGCAATCCCGAATCATATGAACACATAAGACCTGAACTTGTGGGGAACATACAGCGCATCCTGATCTCAGATCTTTCCGGAAAAAGCAACATCCTTGCCAAGGCCAGGCAATATGGTCTTGATCTGGAGAGCCATGACCCCGTTGTGCTGGACATTGTGGCCCAGCTAAAAGAACTGGAATCCCAGGGCTTCCAGTTCGAAGGTGCGGAGGCCTCCTTTGAATTGCTCATGAGAAAGGCCATCGGCACCTGGCGCAAGTACTTTGATCTCCTTGCCTTCAGGGTCATAGATCAGAAGTTCAAAGACAATGAACCCGCGCAGGCAGAAGCTACTATTAAGGTGCGCGTAGGCGGCCATACAGAACACACTGCCGCAGTAGGCAATGGGCCGGTAAATGCCCTGGATAACGCCCTTAGAAAGGCCCTTGAAAAATTCTACCCGCAGCTCAAGGAAATGACACTGCAGGACTATAAGGTCAGGGTGCTTCCCGGAAGTCCCGGGACAGAGGCCAAGGTCAGGGTGCTGATAGAATCAAGGGATCAACACGACAAGTGGGGCACTGTCGGGCTTTCCAACGATATCATCGAAGCCAGTTGGCAGGCCCTTGTGGATGCTATCTGCTATAAGCTACTCAAGTCAGAAAAAGAGTAAGCGTTTACAGGGCACCGCATCTGCTTTGTTGTCGGGTACTTGAAGTACAGGAAGTACGTCTGTGTACCCGTACGCCTCGCATCTGCAGCATCCTGTAAACGCTTACGAAAAAGAAAAGGCGTAGGGTTAAATTTTTCATACCTTTTCAGGACCAATCTGTCCCCGGCAATGGATCTGAACTTTTCGATAAGGTCGCAGGCAAGGGAAGGTCTGCCATAGTCAGGTTTGTGGAGATAGCCTAAATAGGGGTCAAAGCCCATTCCGTCCAGTAATGATGAAATTTCATTGAATATCAGGGTGTCGGTAAAGGACAGGAGCGCATTTACAGGATCAGGAGGTGGGCGTTTTTTCCTGCCGTTGAAGACGAAATCTCCAAGGATCATCCGGCCCAACCCCTGGAAGTAGGCCTTGGCCGCATTTCCTTCGATTCCTAAAAGCTGTTCGATGGATTCTGTACGTGGGACGGCTTCTGAAAATCTCTGTACCGTATGGATATCGGCCTTCAGATCAATTTTCGGGTGGTTGTAGGAAAACGGGGAGAATTGGGGACAGGCAAATAAATCATTTTAGTTTACAATCTACAATGAAATCATAGATCAATCTTGACATATTATTCATTACGCATATAATATACGTAATTAGCAAATAAGAAAAAAATATGAAAACAGCAACTGTTGGAGAAATCCAGAAAAATTTTGCCCGGGTCCTTAAAGGTATTAATAGTGGTAAAGAAATAATCATTACAAAGAGAGGGAAACCCGTGGCCAGAATGGTGTCCTTGGCCCCTAAAAGCGAAATTGAGTGGCCTGATTTTTACAATGAAGCTATTGATCTTAAAGGAAAGCCAATAAGTGAAATAGTTATTGAAGGCAGGAGGGATAGGTTCTAAGTGCTCTACGTAGATACGAGTGTAATCGTTAAACTCTATATCAAAGAAGAACATTCCTTAGATACCTCAAATTGGCTTAAGGAGAACAATGAAGCCATTCCTTTAACAATTTTTCACGAATTAGAGTTCAACAATGCTATCAATCTGAAGGAATTCAGGACTGAGATTAGAACGGATGAGATACGTCTTATTATAGCAAAATTTGCTAAACATGAAAGCAAAGGAGTTTATTATCGTCCACAAATAAGCTGGACTGACACATTCCAATACGCTGTGGATTTATCAAGAAAGTACACGGGTAAAACGGGGTCAAGGACTTTGGATATTCTACATGTGGCCTCAGCTTTATCAATCAAAGCTGACAGATTTTTTACTTTCGACGAAAGGCAATCCCGATTAGCTTCTCTATCTGGAATAAGAATAGTAAGTTTATAACTGAATATCCATACCCTTCGGCCTTCCATCAAATTCAAGGTTATCAATAGGCCCTAACCTCCTTGGAAGCTGCTAGTACAATATATATTCTAAAGTTTCGGACATAGCCATTTCAGCTTGATGCGAGCGTCATCCGTTCTAAACTGCCAGTCAACCTCAGTTTGACGGTTATTTCGATCAGCATTCCATGCGGCCACTTCGGTTCGCATTTTCTCAATACAATCAATTCGACCTGCAAGGCATTGTCGCTTCAAAACACTCAGCTCAATCTCTGCAATGTCCAGCCAGCTCCCGTGTTTAGGAGTGTAATGTATTTCAAGGCGTTCCGCCAAGTGCCTGGCTTCTTCAGGTGGAAAAGCCGTGTATAGCGAGGCTATGTTGTGCGTGTTGAGATTGTCCATAACCAAAACTACTTTCTCGGCATCTGCATAACGCTCTTCAAGCATCTCTTTGATAAAATGGGCCCAGTCAATCCGTGTCCGCATAGCGAACAAGGCGTTCAAGATTGACGGGCAGGGCCGCAGCATGGAATACATTGCCAGGCATTATAACATGGACCTTTGAGCCGCTATCCTTGTCGTACCCTGATGGACTGGGCATGGGCCGTAAGGCCTTCGATTTCTGCCAGACGGATTACGTCGTCAGCATCTTTTTGGAAGGCCTCCTGGGAATAGGAAATCACACTTGAATGCTTAAGGAAGGTCTCCACACCAAGGGCTGAAGAAAACCGTGCTGTACCCATGGTGGGGAGTATGTGGTTAGGCCCGGCAATATAGTCTCCTATGGGCTCCGGTGTAGCGTTGCCCAGGAATATTGCCCCTGCGTGACGGATTTTGGGAAGCAATCCCCACGGGTCTGAGACCAACAATTCCAAGTGTTCCGGTCCGATTCTGTTTGCTATCTCAGTAGCTGTCTCGAGGTCATCAACTTTCAGTAACAGGCCATTTGTCTTCAAGGACTCGGTTGCAGTCTCATGTCTTTCCAGCTTTTCAAGTTGGTTTTTCAATTCCGCAGGCACTTCTTCAGCAAGCCTTGTCGATGTAGTAATCAGCATGGCTGTCGCCATAGGGTCATGCTCTGCCTGAGAGAGGAGATCAGCAGCCACGAACTCTGACGATGCACCTTCATCCGCTATGATTAGCACCTCACTTGGTCCTGCCACCATGTCGATCCCGACAATACCTGCTATCATCTTCTTGGCCAGGGTCACATAGACATTACCCGGTCCCACTACTACGTCCACTGGGACCACTGTCTCTGTTCCAAAGGCCAGGGCACCGATGGCCCAGGCGCTCCCCATCTTGTAGATTTCACTTACTCCCACTTCCGAGACTGCTACCAGCAAATGAGGATTAACGGCCCCATACTTGTCGGGCGGCGTGGTGATCACAATCCGTTTGACCCCTGCAATTTTGGCAGGGATTGCATTCATGAGGACAGAAGAGACCAGCGGAGTTTCACCCCCCTTGCCTCCGGGGACATACAATCCGGCGGCATCCACAGGCCGTATCATTTGTCCTAATATGGTTCCATCTTCCCTTGTCATTATCCATGACTTTGGCTTCTGATGCATATGGAACTCTTTAATATTGGAAATAGCTTTCTTGATGCTTGACAGGAAATCGTTGTCTACCTTTGAATAGGCTGCTTTTAACTCTTGTTGGGATACTGCCAGGTCCTTGATTTCAAAATCAGGGGCGTCATACTGTCTTGTGTATTGGACTACAGCCTGATCTCCTTTGCTTCTTACCTGTTCAAGTATCTCCTTTACCCTGGTCTCATGCTGTGAGGAGATCTCAAATTGGCGGTGGATCAAGGAATTCACCCTGCTTTTTCCCTCAGCAGTATTATAATAAACAGGTTTCAGCATTTTTTAGGTCTCCTAAAAAAAATCAGGGGCCGGGTTTTCCCTGGCCCCGAACCATTTGCAGTACCTTTGAGAATTCATAGCCGTTTACGGGGTCACAACGCCCGTTTTACCGGAACCCACCGAGCTGCAAGCGTTTACAGGATGCTGCAGATGCGAGGCGGAGGGTACACAGACGTACTCCCTGTATTTCAAGTGCCCGACAACAAAGCAGATGCGGTGCCCTGTGAACGCTTACGAGAGTTTTAATCGATATGTATGGCTACATAGCGACTGAACTCGCCATCCCGAATCCTGAAAAGGACGCTCTTGGTCTGTTTTGATTGTGCCAGGGCCTTTACAAACTCATCCATATTGTGAACCCGCTTGCGGTTCACCTCTTCTATCAGGTGTCCTGGGCGGATACCTACACGGGCTGCAGGGCTTCCCTGCTCTACCTTTGCCACCAGAACACCTTGGCCATCACGGTATCCGAATTGTTTTGCCAACTCCGCAGTCAGGTCCTGCACGACAAGGCCGAGCTTGCCCAGGATTTTGTGCTGGGCCATCCCCATGGTCTTGCCAACAGGCTGTTCACCGATAGTGACCTGGAGGGTCTTGTGTCTGTTTTCTCTCAAGACGTCTATCTTTACCTTGGTCCCTGGCGCGGTCAGGGCTATTTTGTTTCTGAGTTCCCCCACGTTATTGACCTTTTTGCTGTTCAGGCGGAGTATGATATCACCCTGTTTCAGACCTGCTTTTTCTGCAGGAGAGCCTTCCGAGACCTCAGCTACCAGCACGCCCTCAGTCTTTTTCAGGCCAAAGGATTTTGCGAGTTCATCGTCTATATCCTGTATGACCACTCCGAACCATCCCCTGGTGACTTTGCCTTTTTCCAGGAGTTGATCCACAATGGACTTCGCCATGTTTATCGGTATGGCGAAACCTATACCCATATAACCGCCACTTCTGGAGAATATGGCAGTGTTCATACCAACGGCCTCTCCATGGATGTTAACAAGTGGTCCGCCGGAATTCCCCGGGTTTATGGCAGCATCGGTCTGTATAAAGTCTTCGTAGTCGTTGATGCCTATACGGCTTCTGCCCTTGGCACTGACCACACCTACAGTGACTGTCTCGCTGAGACCAAAGGGATTACCTATGGCTATAACCCATTCTCCCACCTCAAGCTTGTCCGAGTCACCCAGGCGGAGTACAGGCAGATCTGTCGCGTCTATCTTTATCACTGCCACATCGGATTGAGGGTCCGTCCCTATCACCTTGGCTTTGAATTCCCTGCCGTCAGACAACTTTACCTTGATGAGGTCAGCATCTCCCACTACATGATTATTGATAAGGATATAGCCGTCTTTACTGATAATAAAGCCTGAGCCCTGTCCTCTCTGTTGGAATTTCTTGGGCGTTCTCTGTCTTGGTTGAAAGTGAGGTCCGAAAAAACGCTCAAAAAACGGGTCATTAAAGAAGTCAGAGGGGTCCTGAGACTGAAAGGGTGATGCTGCGTCACCTCTTACCACTGTCTTTTCAACCCGGACAAAGACCACCGCCGGTATGGCCTTCTTAACTATAGCGGCAAAGGCCTTACTCGTTTTGTCTAGCATGGCTATGTTCTGGTCATCGATATTTGATGCAAAAGCGTTTGTAGTACAACTCAATATCAGCAGCATTGTTATTAACATTTTAATAAAATTGAACTGTACGAATGTTTTCAGATTGTTCTCTGTGTACATTTTGTTTTTCTCCTTACTGTCCTTTTTCAACCTCACCTGCAATTTCGCAGAATTCATCTTTGCTCATTATTTCTTGCACGAGCAGGCGCTCTGCCACCTTCTCAAGGGCATCTGGATGTTCTTCTAAGATTTTTTGAGCCCTGGCATCCTGCTCGCTCAACAGTTGTCGTACCTGCCTGTCCACTTCTGAGGCAAGTTCAGGGCTCAAAGGTTCTGTGGTCTGTGGGATACCAGGCACCCTCAGAAAAGGACTGGTTTCCCTGGAAAGGGCCACGGGTCCGACCTTTTCGTCCATTCCGAAGCGGCATATCATGCTTCTGGCTATTTCAGTAGCCATTTCCAGGTCATTCTGTGCCCCGGAACTCACCTCTCCCATAATTATTTTCTCAGCGGCCCGCCCTCCAAAAGATACACAGATCCTGTCCAGAAGTTCACTTTTGGTTACAAGGTACCGCTCTTCCTCAGGTAACTGAAGTGTATAGCCAAGAGCTGCCTTTCCCCTTGGTATGATAGAAATCTTGGCGACCGGCAGGGCATTGGGACAATGAAATGCCACAAGGGCATGGCCGGCCTCATGATAGGCCACGCGTTTGCGCTCTTTTTCCCCAAGTACCCGGCTTTTTCGTTCCGGGCCGGCAAATACCTTTTCAACTGCCTCTTCGACGTGGGCCTGGGTGATCTGTTTTGAACCATGCCTTGCTGCAAGAAGGGCTGCCTCATTCATAATATTCGCAAGATCGGCTCCGGAGAACCCTGGGGTCCTGAGGGCGATGGTTTTAAGATCTATGTCGGGGGCCAGGGGTTTGCCGCGGGAGTGGACCCTGAGTATCGCTTCCCTGCCCTTCATGTCAGGGGCATCGAGTATTACCTGGCGATCGAACCTGCCGGGACGCAGGAGGGCCGGATCCAGGATCTCAGGCCGGTTGGTTGCGGCAAGCAGGATTACGCCCAGGTTGGGCTCAAATCCGTCCATCTCCACAAGGAGCTGATTCAGGGTCTGTTCCCTTTCCTCATGGCCGCCTCCCATCATTCCACCGCCACGGAATTTTCCTATGGCGTCAATCTCGTCAACAAAAATTATGCAGGGCGTGTTCTCCTTGGCCTGGTTAAAGAGGTCTCTTACCCGTGCGGCCCCGACGCCTACAAACATTTCAATGAATTCAGAGCCGGATATGCTGTAAAAGGGGACCTCCGCCTCGCCTGCCAGAGCCCTTGCAAGGAGGGTCTTCCCTGTCCCCGGCGGACCCAGGAGGAGCACCCCTTTGGGTATCTTGGCCCCTAACTCCTCGAATTTTTTGGGCTCTTTCAGAAATTCCACTACTTCTTTCAGTTCTTCTTTGGACTCATCGCATCCGGCTACATCGTCGAATCGTACGCCGGTATCTTTTTCCACGGCAACCTTCGCCTTTGATTTGCCAAACGAGAGGAGCCCTGCTCCGGGCCTTCCCATGCCCTTGATCAGCAAAAACCAGAGCCCGACCCAGAAAAGTATCGGCAGGATCGTACCCCAGAAGAGCTGATCAAGGATACCCTTCTGCACTCCTGAATAATCAACCCCTTTGGCATCCAGTTCTTCTACAAGCTTGGAATCATCAACTCTTAAGGTACGAAAGAGTACCAGATCGCCTTTTTGCTCAGTCAGTTTCCGGAGTTGGCTAAAAAGTTCCTGCAGGGAAAGCTGTTTTTCCTTTCCCAACGGGGCGTTATCTATGATCTTTTCCTGCTCCAGTCCCTGAATCTTCGCCTGTAGTCTCTGAAGGCCGGCTGCACGACCTGTGTAAAGTATTCCCCGGATTTCTTCCTGATCCATGCGGATTTCAAGAATTTTTCCTTCCCTTAACATCTGTTTGAACTGGGAATAGGAAATCTCTCTTGTCTGCATGTGAATCCATAGATTCGGCAGACTGAAGATAAGAATAAGCCCGATCATCCAATAGATGGCGGAAAATATTAGTCTGCGGCGTCGTTTATCCATAGAACTGTATGGTAGGAACTGATTAGAGAGGTGTCAAGAAAGGGTGAATTTCGAGAAGCTCATAAGCAAATATATTATTCAATAACTCAGGCATAGTTCAGGCAGCCACTTTTAGTGGCTGCCTGAACTACAGTGCCTAGCCGCTCGCAAAACTCAAACTAAAAATCGAGGTTTGCAAGTAGCTCCCCTAATTTTTTGGAGGGGCCTTGCTTTCTTGTGATTTATCCTCAGCGAGAAGATCTTTGTTGACTTTTACCGGATATTTGGCCTTTAGTTTTTCAATGAGTGTATCTTGTAACTGTTGCTGTTTTTCCTTTTTCAGGGCCTGTCTTATCTGGGCCTGAACCTCCTTCAGGGTTTTTGTGCTGGCTGCCTTTTTTTCTTGAACTTCGATAATATGGTACCCAAACTTAGTCTTTACAGGGTCACTCACCTCACCCGTTTTAAGAGAAAAGGCTGCGGACTCGAATTCAGGTACCATGCGCCCTTTGGTGAAAAAGCCAAGATCACCGCCCTTGTTTTTAGAGCTCGGGTCATCTGAATACTTTTTTGCAAGCTCGGCAAAGTCCTCGCCATTTTCCAGTTTTTTCTTGATGTCCCTGGCCTTTGATTCGGCCTCTTTCCACGTCTTTTCATCTGTCCCTTCCGGGACCTTCAGTAAGATATGACGGGCCTTCACAGACTCGGGATTGGTAAATCCCTCTTTATGGCCTTTATAATGGGTCTCGATCTCGTCATCAGTTATCTTGACTTTTCCCTCTATCTCCCTTTGCAGGAATTCCTGGGCCAGAACGGCGTTCATGATATCCTCTATCTTGGCCTGAATTTTAGGGTCCTGGTCCAGCTTTTTATCCCTGGCTTCCTGGGCTATTAGAGTGATATCTACCCATCTGTCCAGAAATTGCTCTTTCAACTGGGGATTTCTGAGTAAGGCCATCTGCAACTGAGGTGGCAAAGACTGGATCTGAGTCTCAAATTCTTCAAGGGTTAGCTTGTAGGAACCTACCTGGGCAAGGATGTTTTCCTTTTCATCAGATGCAAAAGTATTACTGCAAAGGCCAAAAATGAAGGAAAATCCCACCAATGCCAGGAACATTTTAAAAGTAAATCTGCGCGAACCAACTAATTTCATGTATTTCTCCTTTTCTATGTGAATTCCTATATGAAATAAAAGACAAAAGAACTGCTTACAAAATTCAAGAGCTAGCGGATTACGGAACAAGGTGCGTAAAGTCCGGGCGTTACCGTGGTATTGGGGACTATTACTGAGTCCAACCCAACCAATGTGCCCGGATTTGTAACGCAATTACATCCGGTTTGTACATTGTCCCCAAGGATGGCCCCAAGCTTACGCCTTCCGGTATCAATTGAACTCCCTTCGATTTTGATGGATACATTTCCAGATGCAAAGCGCAAATTAGCAAATTTTGTGCCTGCTCCGAGGTTTACGTCTCTACCGAGGATACTGTCACCAATATAGGCAAAATGCCCTGCCTTTGACCCGTCTAAAAACACAGAGTGCTTCACTTCAGTAGTATGTCCAATTACACAATATTTTCCAATCAGGCAATCTCCGCGCATGTAAGCCCCCTGTCTGATCTCCGTGTGGTCTCCGATAATGCTTGGTCCCTTGATCATTGCACCTGATTCAATAAAGACCCCTTCCCCTATCTGTATCCGGTCATCTGTAAAGACTGTGCCTGCGCAAACAAGGGAGGCCTGTGGAACGAGTTTTCCATCAACACGTACTTCGAGTTTGCCTTTGGTGGCATCATTGCAGACAACCTCAAAACCATCACGCATCCATCCGTTTGGCAGCAAGACGAGGTGCGTAGATAGGGGAATTCCAGGCATTATCGTTTCTTCGAGGTTTGGCCTGATAATCTTGTGGATATATTCCTTGAGCAGGTCAAGGGCTGTCCACACCTCAGAGTCTTTGATGAAGAGACCTTTATAATTCTCTGAAATTCCGGGGAAGAACCAATCAAGATTACGAATAGAAGATATATTAATGTGTTTTGTCAATCCCTAAGGCCTATTTAGTGTCTGAACGAAAAGGCCGTTCAGACACAATTTTGAATTCTAAATTCTAAATT
>CAZYEJ010000010.1:0-54566 GCA_964646435.1 uncultured Thermodesulfobacteriaceae bacterium | reverse complement strand
TACAACAAAAAATCCTGTTAATTTTTGTTCAACTTATTTATCTCCCGTTCCTAATGCATTAACTATAATAGGTTCCAGCTCGTCCCTGGTTACCATACCGGTGTAGTGTTTGAGAATTCGATGATCTCTGTCAATCAAGAAAGATGCCGGAAGGGCATAGATATTTCCATAATCCCTTATCACCTTTGATGTGGCAAGCAGTATAGGGTAGTTAATCCTTAATGTCTGCACAAATCCCGGAAGGATTCTTTTCCCATTCTGGTCCACGGATATCCCAATAACGGCAAAACCTTTTGAACCATATTGACCTTGCAGATGAATAAAGTCAGGGATTTCTACTCGACAGGGAGGACAGTTGGTGGAAAAGAAGTTGATGAGCACTATCTGTCCTCTATAGTCCGACAGATTTACGGATTCGTCCTGGAAATTAAGAAGCGTAAAATCAGGGGCCTTGGAAGGATCAGCACTGCCCTGGCAGGCCGCCAACCAAATTGTCCCTACCAGAGATAAAAGGACGCAAATAAATATCCGTTTTTCAGCCTTAACCATCAAAAGACTCGATTCTGCTTACCAAGCGCAACAGGACTTCAACTTCTTTCTGAAGCAGAGTTTTGCCCTTTTCAAGAGAGGCCTTTGAAGGATCACCCCATACGCCTCCGGGCCAGAACCTCTTTTTATCTCTGGCCAGTATGGGTGTGGGAAAGGAGGGATACTCTTCAGGGCTTGTACCATCAATGTGCGCCGGCCTCAGGTGGAGCATTAATGAGGTCTCTACCTCACCAGCATGCGAGTCATTCTCTGTTTCTACAATTCCGTCGGGAATTTTAGCTATCAGATCGAGGATAGATAACACTGCCACCCGGCTTTTCTCAAGGTTGGACAGTACCGCTTCGCCTGCATCCGTGAGGGCAGCCATGTGAGTGCCGCCGGCGTGACCAGAAAGGAGTACAAAATTTCTCAGCCCTTGATTATAAAGTGAAGTGGCAAGTTCTACAGTAAGCCTTTTCAAGGTATCTCCGGATATTGTAATTGTACCGGCATGTTGACTTGTGCTTCTGCAGAGTCCGTACCACACTGGTGGCGCAACGAAAAGAGGACGATGCTTGCTGGTTTCTTTGGCCAGTTCATATGCATGGATCGTGTCGGTCCCCAGTGGTAGATGCTGACCGTGTTCCTCTACAACACCAAAGGGCACTATAATAGTGCGGGTTTTAGTTAGACCTTCTATAAAGGCTGGCATGGTAAGTTCTTCTAGAATCATGGTGGAAATCTACTTATTGTGCCGGAATATGTCAATTCGCTGTAAGCATTCACAGGGCACCGCATCTGCTTTGTTGTCGGGCACTTGAAGTACAGGGAGTACGTCTGCGTACCCGTACGCCTTGCATCTACAGTACCCTGTAAACACTTACAGTTCGGTGAATTGCGGTAAAATGGGCGTTGTAACTCCGTGAACGGTTACAATTCGCTTTAGATAAAAGTGATAATTCCTAAATTTATTTTAAAGTACTTGCCACTGATCAATAGATTGAGCTAGAATATTAACGGCCTGTATTAAGAAAATATTTCATGTGGGGGATTTTAATGGGCAAAATTGTAAGCATACGGGATAAAAAACGTTCTGATCGAGGGCATGCCCACAGGCTCGCAAAGATAAAGGAGGAGTTGTCAGGGTATTATGGCATCGATCTGGATTCCCTCCTGGCTTCGAAGCCTGCCACCAACCTTTCTGTCGATCAGTTTGACGAATTAACTGAACGTATTCTCGTTGCAATTGACGATTTTTGTGAGGAACACTCCAAAGTCACCGTTCACGATGTGCTCTACATTCTTGAAAATGTAAAGGATATTGTCAGAGAAAACCCCACTGAAGAAGATGAATGATGGCTTCAAGGGATTAATTTAGGCATGAGGGTGTGCTTGATTTACTTTTTATATGAAAGGGGGCTCTTTGTATGGCAAGAGTGGCTGTAGGAGGTTCTCGTAGTATAGAATCCTATGAATTGGCCCAAGGTGTACTGAAGTATTTGCTGATTGACGGAGACGTTGTACTTTCTGGAAATGCTCCTGGGGCTGATCGTCTAGGCGAGCGCTATGCCTGCGAAACAGGACTTGAATGGAAGATTATTCCTTCGGAGTGGGAGAAGCACGGGCTAAATGCCACTATGATGAGAAATGAGGTATTGCTCAGGTCAGCAGATTTTGTGATCAATTTCTGGGATGGACAGTCTGAAGGGGC
The DNA here is from genome assembly GCA_964646435.1 of uncultured Thermodesulfobacteriaceae bacterium. Taxonomy (GTDB): domain Bacteria; phylum Desulfobacterota; class Dissulfuribacteria; order Dissulfuribacterales; family UBA3076; genus UBA3076. Next base: position 52,327 of record CAZYEJ010000010.1, on the reverse strand, counting down.
GAAGCATATGCTGGAGATATCCAGACGGGCTAAAAAACTTCTGGCTGAAGTCCGACCGGATGGTTATATAAAGCTTTTCCTTAATCCTAGACGATTGACATAATAATTCTGTATAGAAGCGACTATTATGACTCCCGAGGACGAATCGATCATAACAGAGTGGTACAGGAAGATCGACGGAGAAATCCGGATCGGTTTTATCCGGGCAGAAGACCATCGCAGCAAGCAAATTCAGGAGTTTTGCGAGGACTTTACCCGTCTGGCTCCAGGCGTCCGGATAGAAAGAGAGGAGAATGACGGCGAACAGGCACCGGAAATCAGCATCGGGGAGAATATAAGCTATCAGGCCGTGCCTCTGGGAAAAGAGCTGGTCCCGTTCCTGGATGCACTGAGTGGACGGGACATGCTTGCAGGGAAACTGGCTTTACCTGTTCGGGACGACCTTAATCAGCTTAAGGTCCCTGCGATGCTGAAGGTCTATATTGCCCCCCAATGTCCCTTTTGTCCCCAGGTAGTGACCTTGCTGCTGACCCTTGCCGCCTCGGAAAGTCTGATTTATATCACTGTTATCGATGGTACCCTGTTCTCTGAAAGGGCCGAAAAAGATCACGTCCAGTCGGTGCCCACGGTTATACTGGATGATCAGTTTCGTTGGACAGGAGAGATTCAGCTCGAAGAACTCGTCCATATGATGCTCACCCGGGATCCTTCCCAGCTCGGTACCGATTCGCTCAGAAAGATCATAGAGCAGGGTGATGCCGCGGGTCTGGCGCAGATGATGATAAAAAGCGGGAAAATCTATCCTGCGTTTCTGAATCTGCTGACACATACGAAATGGCAAATTCGTCTTGGTGCCATGGTGACGTTTGAATTTCTTGCCGAAGAGCGTAAAGAAATGGCCTTGCAGGTTATCGCGCCTTTGTGGGACCGGTTTTTCCAGGTAGACGATAAGGTCAAAGGCGATATCCTTTATATTCTGGGTGAATCAAAGGATCTGAGTGTGATCCCGAAACTCAACAGTGTTCGCAAAGGTCCTTATTCCGACGAAGTTATGGAAGCTGCCGTCGAGGCACTCGAAAAACTCTCATGAAAATGAAACGCGAAAGGGGAGAAAGATTTTGGTGTAATTCTTCAAAATTATTCATCTTAATGGGTCGAGTTTATTTCCCAGCAAATTGAGCTTATAATATCTGCAATTTGGGATTTCTGGTCCTGTGAGAGTTCAGCGAACTGGACGCCTATTTCGTATTTAAATTTGTTCTTTATGCTCTTTTTGCTCCATACAACTATCCCCTCAATTTTGATCGGCGGTTGTGTCGAACTGGTGATAACTAGCTTGGTTCCGGGTTCGAGCGGTTTCGAAGCCACTATGCACATTCCTCTAGGACTGAGGTCACTCAGGAATTCTGTAAAGAAAAGATGTCGATCTGAATACTGAATCATTAACTGAGTGGGTGTCCTAACGTGTTTTCGTTGATCAATACTCATCGAATTTTCCTTTATGATTTTTGCATCCTTCACGACAAGTCAAAAGTAGTTTACACTTTGTTGATCTTGTATTTTGGCAGTGAAGAAATGAAACTTGAAATTGGAAATTAGAAAAAATGTTAAGATATAAATGTGTTATCGAATTTCGAATTTCCAATTTCGACATTGGCATTCAATTCGATAATATCTCCTTTTTAGGAATAACTGTAAACTGGTGAATGAACGATGCCCTTTATCTCTTGCATATTTATCGTAATAAATAGTGAAATGCATAAATCTGGCATTGGTTGTGTTTTTGGCATATCCGGCAAGGGTCTCAGAATATGAAAATCGACAAATTCAGCATTGCCACCTTCAATACAAATTCTATAAGGTCACGTCTTCATATAGTGATTCCCTGGCTTGAAAAAAATTCGGTTGATGTGCTTTGCATACAAGAAACAAAGGTGCAGGATAAGGATTTTCCAAAGGAAGCATTTAACAAAATAGACTATAATGTGATCTACAAGGGTCAGAAGTCTTACAATGGCGTTGCGATCGCCAGCAGACATGAGATAAAAGACATGGTTGTCGGTTTTGATGATCCTAAAAACAGCCCGGAGGATGAAGCCAGGCTCATCCGGTGTGTTGTAAAGGATATTTCTGTTGTAAATGCGTATGTCCCCCAGGGTAGGTCCTTGGACCACATGTATTTTCAGATCAAGCTCAGGTGGTTTGAAAGGTTAAGGGACCTGTTTGACAGGAATTATTCCACGGACGAACCATTACTCTGGTGTGGAGACCTCAACGTTGCCTCTGAGTCAAAAGACGTTTATGCCCCGGATAGCCATGTAGATCATGTCTGTTTCCACGAAGATGCTCGCAAAGCGTTGGAGAAGGTCAAGGCATGGGGATTTATAGACGTATTCCGGAAGTTTAACACGGATCCGGACCAGTATACGTTTTACGACTACAGGATACCCAATGCAGTCAAAAGGCATTTAGGTTGGCGCATAGATCACATACTTGCTACGGCTGTGTTAGCAGAACGTGCTGAAAAGGCATATATAGATATCAGCCCAAGGCTTGCTCAAAAGCCATCAGACCATACCTTCCTGGTGGCGGAGTTTGTTTTCTAATTAATCAAAATCCATCTCAAAGCTGTAGATATCATCACTCAATTTGCTTTTTACCCGCAAGTCACTGTTATTGAAAACTGCCTGCATTTTTTTGTTGCTTCGCAGGACCTCAGCAGTGAATCCGGTGATACCATGCCGTTTGGCAATGACAGTAAGGTGTTTGAACAGAAACTTGCCTATGCCGCGGCCTTGCCATTCGTCGAGGACCACAAATGCGACTTCTGCGCGGTTAGTTCGTGGATCCAGGTAATATCGACCTACTGAAATGATATCTTCCCCATGGGCCTCAGGCAGAACGCCTACAATGGCTACTTCTTTTCTGTGGTCAATGTACACGAAGTCTTTGATCTGCTTATAGGGAAAGCGCTGTACGTGTGTCATAAAACGGGAGTACACGGCATCCTGAGAGAGGGTGTACAGCAGGTCCTTCATCTTTGGCTCGTCAGTGGGGTGTATGGGTCTGAAGTTGATTTTCGTTCCATCATCTAAAAGTAATGAGGTTTTTGCCTCGTGAGGAGCTATTATGAAGCTCTCTCCCACATCGGCAAGCTCTTTGCGGAGATATTTGGCCTCAATAGCCTCCTTAAGGAGGGTTTCAAGGAAACGCGGGTGGGCAATGCTGATCAGTGCCAAGGCACGCTCCCGGACGCTTTTGCCGTGAAGATAGGCCATGCCGTACTCGGTTACCACATAGTGTACGTCCCCACGGGTGGTCACTACGCCGGCACCAGGGCTCAGCTTTGCAACGATCCGTGAAGTGGTTCCGTCCGCTGTGGTGGATGGCAGGGCTATAATCGCCTTGCCTCCGTACGATCTGGCTGCGCCACTGTTAAAATCTACCTGTCCGCCGATACCTGAGTAGAATTTGGTGCCAATGGAATCCGCGCAGACCTGGCCTGTAAGGTCTATCTCTAATGCCGTGTTGATAGCCACCATTTTATACTGTTTGGCTATAATAAAGGGGTTATTGACATATTCAGTCGGGCGAAAAGAGAAGAGGGGATTGTTGTGGATATAGTCATAGAGCCTGCGGGTCCCGAAACAGAAACTGGCAACAATTTTGCCCCTGTCAAGGGTCTTTTTTACACCGGTTACAGCTCCGGATTCTATCAGATCTATGATATTGTCCGTAAACATCTCCGTATGTACACCGAGATTTTTCTTTTCCTTCAGAAAATTGACCACTGTATGCGGGATTCGTCCGATCCCCACCTCAATAGTTGATCCGTCTTCTACCAGGGCCGCGATGCGTTCTCCGATCTCGCGAGCCACTTCCGTGCTTTCAGGCAAGGTGGCCTCAAAAATGGGCGTGTCCACAGGAACCAGGAAATCCAGATCATAGATATCAATAAAACTGTCTCCCAGGGTCCTGGGCATCTGGGGGTTGACCTGGGCAATGACGAGCGAGGCGTTTTCCGCAGCACTTTTGACAATATCCACAGAGACCCCCAGGCTCACTCTCCCGCGCTCATCCGGAGGTGTGACCTGTATTAAGGCTGCATCCAGCGGTAACTGACCTGAACTGAAAAGCCGTGGAATATCTGAAAGAAAGATAGGTGTATATTTGCCAAGTCCTTCCTGAATAAGCCCCCTGACATTTTCCGCAACAAAAAAGCTGTTTACCAGAAAGCAATCGGCAAGTTCCTTGTGGGCATAAGGGGCCTCGCCCAAGGTAAGTAGCTGGACAATCTCCATGTCGGCCAGTTTAGAGGCGCGGTCGGTCAGGGCCTTGACCAGTTCTTTCGGTTCTCCACACCCTGTCCCGACAAATACTCGCTGTCCGGGCCGCAGGTGCGAGACCGCCTGCCCGGGAGCGGCGATCATGTCTTTATATTTATCCTGCCAGTTTGGGTCGTATCCTGTATGCTTTGGTTTGTTCATTATTTGGTCTCTTGGCGAGTCAAGGTCATTCGGGCATCGGCCACAAATGGTTCTGTTCCAATGTCTCCGACAATAAATGGATTGATATCCAGCTCGATAATTTCCGGGTAATCCGTCACGAGCTGGCTGATGCGTTGAAGTCCGTTAGCTATTGCGGCAAAATCCACTCCTCTTTCTCCGCGGGTCCCCTTAAGCATCTCATAGGACCTGGTGCTTTTAAGCATCTGAAACGCCTCTTCTGTGGTGATAGGGGCCAGATGAAAGGTAACGTCTTTCATTACCTCAACAAATATGCCCCCAAGTCCGAACATGAGCATCGGACCAAATTGTGGGTCACGGCTCATGCCTATGATTACTTCCATGCCCCGTGCCAGCATCTTTTCCACGTAAATGCCTTCGATATGGGCTTCAGGTGCAACCTGTCTTATTCTGAGCATCATCAGATCAAATGCGTCTCGTACGTCATCAGCCGTAGACAGGTGTAATTTCACGCCACCGAGGTCTGTTTTATGGACAATATTTGGTGAGACGATTTTAATAGCTACCGGGTAGCCTATTTGCTCCGCAGTTTCTACAGCCTCGTCAGCAGTGCTTGTCAGGTGGCCTTCCGGTATTCTGAAGCCATAGGCACTCAGGATTTGCTTGGCTTTAATATCTCCAACATGGGTCCTTTTGGTCCTCAGATGTCGGGCAATAATCCGTTCCACTCGCCGGCGATTAACTCTGAATCGTGTCACTATCCGCGGTGGACGCTGCCGCCACACTGAATACTCGTACATGGCTTTGAGGGCGCCGACTGCCCGTTCAGGTGAGTTATAGACCGGCAGTCCGGCAGCAACCAGTTCTTTGTTTCCCGGCATTACATGCTTGCCTCCCATGAATGCCGCGAGAACAGGCTTATCGGATCTTACGCAACTGGCAATGGCCCTTGCAGTCTCAGCAGGTTTTGTCATGGCCTGGGGTGTCAGGATTACGATGATGGAGTCTACTGAATCATCATCCTGGGCGGTGCTTAATGCAATGGCATATCTTTCCGGATCAGCGTCGCCCAGCACATCCACTGGATTCCCTGTACTTGATGCCCGTGGAAGTTTTCCTTTAAGGGCGGCTGCAGTACTATAGGCTAAGGTCGCGACGGTCATGCCGGATTTTTCTACAGCATCTGCGGCCATTGTGCCCGGCCCACCGGCGTTTGTAATAATCAGAACACGGTCACCCTTGGGAAGGGGCTGCATTGCCAGGGCCGATGCATAGTCAAAAAGGGCCTGAAAATTATCTGCCCGGATTACTCCTGAGCGTCTAAAAGCCGCACCATAGGCCATATCAGCTCCGGCAAGACCTCCTGTGTGAGAAGAGGCGGCCTTCAGGCCTGCAGGGGTAGTCCCGGCCTTGAGAATTACTACCGGCTTGATGGAACAGGCATCTTCTGCTGCCTTCACAAATTCGTCACCGGAAACTATATCTTCAAGGTATCCAACAATTACCTTTGTATAGTCATCCCTGGCAAAGACCCTCAGGAAATCTACTTCTGTGAGATCCGCTTTGTTACCAAGGCTTATGAGCTTTGCAAGCCCGAAATGTCCTGTGACAGACGAATCCACAATGGCAGTGCACAGTGCCCCTGATTGGGAAAAGACTGATATTCCTCCTACTTCAGGCATGTCCCCGGCAAACGAGGCATTCATGTGGTGATGCGAGTTCATAATGCCCAGACAGTTAGGTCCAAGTAAACGTACATTGTGAGCCCTACAAAGGCCTGCCAATTCCTGTTCAAGTCTTGCACCTTCTTCGCCTGTTTCCCTATACCCAGCGGTAATTACGGCAAAGGCCTTCACCCCTGCCTCTATAGAGGACTGTACGGCAGCCATGACATTCTGCCGGGGCACTGTCACAACGCCCAGGTCCACAGCTACTCCATAATCTTTGAGGGTTTTGTAGCATTTGAGTCCGAGAATCTGGTCTGCTGACGGATTAACAGGTATTATATCACCGGCAAAACCGCCATTGATCAGGTTGGCTACTATCTCATGGCCCACCTTTCCAGGCGTCCTTGATGCCCCGATTACCGCAACGTTTTTTGGATAGAGCAGAGCTTCTAGCATTTTTTATAGATCCATTTTGTGAATTGTAACTTCTCAATAAGTCCGGGCAAATCATATTTTGCGACTATCCAATGGATTCCGGCTTTCGCCGGAATGACAGGCGCTCACACCCAATCGTCATTCCCGCGAAGGCGAGAATCCAGTGACTGGTACCCAGACTTATTGAGAAGTTACTGTGAATTTAATTAAAAATACAGTCTAACTGTTTTTAATTGCCCTTGGAACTTTTGTAAATAGCGGGTTCATTAATCTCTTCGGACATCTCTAATTAAAACGTAAAAAGATACAACTAAGTACCTTGCCATAGTGCTCTCCATCCCTCATCAATTAGCACGGATTCATGCTTTATGATATAATACAAAAAATAGAAGAAGGGGAAGGCTATCAGTTTGGTCATAAATTAAAAAGGAGAAGTCCTGATATGAAAGAGGCACTTTTTTATACAGTTGAGGACAAAGGAAAGGTGCAATGCCGGCTCTGTAACAACTATTGTCATATCAAGCCGGGGAAAAGGGGAATTTGCAAGGTTCGTGAGAACAGGGACGGCAAGCTCTATAGCCTTGTGTACGGAAAGGTAATTTCGGAAAATTCCGACCCCATTGAGAAGAAACCCCTTTTTCACTTTCTGCCGGGTTCAATCTCATATTCAATTGCCACAGTAGGATGCAACTTCAGGTGTCTGCACTGCCAGAACTGGCAAATTTCTCAGTATCCACGCATACATGAAGGAGAGATACCAGGGGAAGACAGGGACCCGGAGGATATTGTAAATGCCGCGGTTCTGCACGGAGCAAAGAGTATCAGCTATACATATGTTGAGCCCACAATTTTTTATGAGTTGGCTTATGACTGCGCAGTTCTGGCTAAAAAGAGGGGGCTTAGGAACGTCTTTGTCAGCAATGGCTATATGACCCCGGAGGTGACAAGGCATCTGGCTCCTGTGCTGGACGGAATAAACATTGATATTAAGGCCTTTACTGATAAATTTTACCACGATGTTTGCAAGGCAAAGCTTCAACCTGTGCTTGATAATGTTCGTCTGATGCACGAATTGGGAGTATGGGTGGAGGTTACGACCCTGGTTATTCCAGGGTGGAATGATTCCCCAAAGGAGTTGAGGGACATAGCCAGGTTTGTTAAAGGGGTCGATCCCTCAATACCATGGCATGTCACTGCGTTTTATCCCACTTACAAAATGTTGGACAGGCCGCCTACTCCGGTTGCCACTTTGCGTCTTGCCAGGGAAATAGGTCTTGAAGAAGGCCTGCGATTCGTCTATGAGGGCAATGTGCCTGGTGAGGGCGGAGAAAATACTTATTGCCCGGCCTGCGGCGCAGAACTTATCAAAAGAATCGGTTTCAGGATAGTGGAAAATTTGTTGTCTGACGGAAAATGCAGCAAGTGCGGAGAGGCTATTGAGGGCGTATGGGCCTGATCATTTCCTTTTCCGCCTTCTACGTGGTCTTCGCCCCATACGTCGGTTAAGGAAGTCTTTTATGACGGCAAAATAGAGATCCCCTGCCTTTTCCGCGATGTCCTCCCTGCTCTCGGTGGGGACGATCTGGAGCTGGGTTGCCTTTGAGCGACTCTCAGCCACCAGCCACTCAATCTGGTTCAGAGATACGACCTCGTCGCGGTGGCTGTGCAAAAAGAGGACTGCTTTGCTGTAGTTAGTCATCTTGGAGCGGTTTGAAAAAGGGTCTTCTCCTGAAAGCCCTAATTCATTTATTCGAATACCCTTGCCTGAAAGAAAGCCTTCTGTCGAGTCAAAGGCGCTTTCCATAATAAGGGCCAGGGAGTCATCTTCGTGGCGGCAGGCAAGATCCAGCGCAACGGCAGACCCAAGGGAACGGCCCATGAACACCACCGGGCCGGTCCTTTGTTCTGTGGTATACCAGTCTTTCACATCCTGATAGAAGGCCTCGGCATCCTGATGCAAGGCGCTAAAGGAAAGTTCTCCACCACTCTTCCAGCATCCACGATAGTCCATTGTTATCAGGGTAATGCCAAATTGCCCGAGCCCGGTTGCCAGATCAATGATATCTGCTTCACAGTCATACTCTGCTGGGAAAAACAGGATGTGAGGCTCTTCCTGTATTCCACTAAAGACCCTGCAATAGATCTCAACGCCGTCCGGGGATTTTGCTGTCAATGCCTCTGCCGTTGCCTCACCGGCTGGGCGAGATTCTTTTGCCGTGCCATACGAATCCTTTATGTTCTTGAACAAGGAATCGATTATCTCAGGACGGTCCAGTTGACTCAGATGATTAAGTTTTGCCACTTCTGTTTTTCCTCAAAGGCTTGAATCTGTCGCCGGATGAATCCTTTTGCAAAGGATTTGTGCCCCATGTAGGACAATACATTTTCTTTCAGTTCATTCAACATTTGGTTAAAGACCTGATCCTTTTCCTTTTCGTCTATAAAGTTTCTCTCTTTTTTTAGCTCGAAATTTATTACAGGTCCCTGTTCTTTTAAAAAGTTTTTATAAAGTTCCTTGGGTCTGTCAGCAAAATCTTCTTTACTGATTTCTATTGGAATCCTGGCAAGTAGTCCCATAAGCCATCTGTCCCCGGCTACCTGCCGGGAATAGTCGTGTAATTCCAGAACAAGATTGTTTGGGAGATCGATTTTTTCAACAATTTTGAGAGAGGGTGTCCTCAAAGTATCATGCTCCTTACTGCTCAGTGTTTAAAGGCCCTCTGACCCGTAAAGACCATGGTTACCGGGGGGTCGGCCTCGTTACACGCTTCGATAGACTCCCCATCTCTCAGGGAGCCACCTGGGTGTACGATTGCCGAAATACCCTGACTGATACCTACATCCACCCCGTCCCTGAATGGGAAAAATGCGTCAGAGACCATAACAGAGCCCGGAAGGCCGCCACGGTCTGCCTTTACATGTTGATCGATTTCATCCTTTTCGGCAACGTCACGCTCTCCTTTACTTACCAGGAGCTCAAGGTCCTTATATGGTATTCCAAACCTGTCATAGCAGAAAATGTCTGCATACTTTGTATATGCCTTGTGGACAGCGATTTCCGCTACACCGACTCTGTCCTGTTCACCTGTACCTATCCCGGTGGTTACTCCATTTTTGACATAGATTACGGAATTGGAAGTAACTCCTTGCTCAACTGCCCAGCCGAACAGTATGTCTTCGTACTCCCTGTCATCCGGCAAACGATTGATCTTGTATGTCTTGCCATGGTATTCACATTCAGCAGGTTTCAAGTCCTCCCTGGTACGGATTTTATTTATAGGGGATTGCTGGACTATAATTCCTCCGTCAATCAGGCTTTTGAAGTCTATGAAACGCCTGTCCCAATAAGTCTCCAGTTGGTCGATCCGTTTGATCCGGATAATTCTCAGGTTTTTCTTCTGTGACAATATGTCTACTGCGCCCTCTTCATAATCAGGTGCGCACACGACCTCAAGATACTGGTTGTTAAGTGCCTCGGCTGTTGGTTTGTCTATAGACCTGTTGAGGGAAACGCAGCCGCCGAATGCTGCCAGCCTATCCGCCCTGGATGCCTTTATAAGGGCATCTTCAAGGGTATTGCCGCAGGCTACTCCACATGGGTTATTGTGTTTTACTATGACAGCAGCAGGGCTTTTGGCAAGAAATTTCAGTATATTAAGAGAATTGTCTACGTCAGTGAGATTGATCTTGCCGGGGTGCTTGCCTGCCTGAATCATATCCTCTTCGTTTATTGAGCTTACCAGACCGTTTCCTGCCTCAATATAAGAGCAGTCACCCAGGACAAGGTTTCCGTTTACAAGTTCGTAAAGTGCTGCCTCCTGGTCCGGATTTTCTCCGTAACGGATACCTTTTTCTTCCAGCTCTCCGGTAGTGTTGTTTTTTATCTTCCATGTTCGTTTGCGATAGATCAGTGTTTGATCCCCGAAGGATATGCGGAGTTCTAGAGGAAACTGGTCCCCAAGTATTGTCTTGTACATCTGTTTCAAGTCTTTCATCAGTGGTTTCCTCCTCTTGTTATCAGGTATGGAATATTAACTCGCTGAAGCACAATATAGCCGGAGTCTATGATCCGTCAATGGAACGAGTGGAGGAAGCGGTCTTATCCTCTGGAAGCCCCAGACGTTTTTCCATGGCTTGCTCTTTGAGCACACCTGAATGATACTTCCCGTCTTTAAAGATATAGGTCGGAACGCCTGTTATACCCTTTTGCTGCAGGAAGCGGAGAGTATCTTCAATTTTGTCTTTTCCCTCCTGGCACTGGTTTTCTGATTTATGCCCGCTGTGAAGGCCTTCCAGGCCTTTATTGTCACAAATGACGGATATGCATTGCTCCTTTGCACCCTTATGAAAGCCGAGAGGGAACAGCAGGACCTTTAACTGCAAATCCCCTGCTTCTGCCATTTGAGTGACAATTTTCTCTGCCTTTTTGCAGTATGGGCATTGCGGGTCTGTAACGAAGTAAACAATTTCCCCTTTTGAACCCACGGTAAAGGTAGTGAGGTCTTCAAGACGTCTGATATCGGAATCACTAAAACGATTGAGTTCATCAATTGCCTCTTTGGTGATATTGGTCCCGTTTGAGCTTCTGAAGATAACGCCGGTGATCAGAAATTCACCTTTTTGGTCAGTGTATAAGATGCGGTTTTGGCCCTTGAAATTTACCTGAACTTCGCAAAACCCCGGGATAGCACTAGGCTGGATCTTTATGACACTGATATTTTTCTTAAAGATCTCTACCACCTTCTGTTGTGTGGTTTCTTTGGAAGGACAGGCGGCCGCAAGGCAGTCTTGGGCCTGGACCAGGAAAAAAAGGGGCGTTAGTAATAGAGTCAGATAACTAAGAATGGACATTTTTGAATTCTCCTTTAATATTTGAAAATTGATAAATAAAGCCACCGGGTATGGGAAAAGTATTGAATGATGAATTTTGGATTAAGGTAATATATTAAACTTATTCCACAATTCAAAATTCGTCATTCACAATTCAACATTTTTTAAAACTATCACATGGGCCGAAAGTATGCAAAGACATGGATGTTGACTATCCGGGATTGAGCTTATAGCTTGCTTCTGTTATAAAATATATATATGCAAAAGAAAGATGATAAAAAAAATGCTTCGAAGGATCTGAGCACAGGACTTTCTGATATCACCAATGAGAAGCTTGGCAGGACTGTGAATTTGCCTTCACAAAAAGACCTGGAAAAGGAGATAAGCGATTATCTTTCCAAAAGGTATGGGGGTAGAATACGGGTAGTATCCCAGATGGCTTTTCCTTGGCAAGTAAAGCCTGATAGCACCGACCGGAAAGAAGGGGCTGATTCTGAGAAGGGCCCAAAAATAAGCTTTAAGCTTAAGCCGGAGGAGCTTGAGGCCTACTTGGACAGGTATGTGGTCAGGCAGGATATGGCAAAGGCCATTCTGGCAACAAAGATATGTACTCACTTTAATAAGATCACATATCTTCAAAAAAAGGGAAAAGATCCCCATTCGATTGGAAGCATAAAGAATAATATAATCCTCATAGGTCCTACCGGAGTTGGGAAGACATATCTTGTCAAGCTCATAGCGGCGAAACTGGGCGTACCTTTCGTAAAGGGCGATGCCACAAAGTTCAGTGAGACAGGTTATGTAGGGGGAGATATAGAAGACTTGATCCGTGACTTGGTCCAGGAAGCGGATGGTGACCTCGAAAGGGCGCAGTACGGGATTGTTTATATAGATGAAATTGACAAAATCGCGTCTTCTCACCACTTAAACGGACCGGATGTTTCCAGGGCCGGGGTCCAGAGGGCCTTGTTAAAACCTCTTGAGGAGACCGAGGTGAACATACGGGTCCCCCATGACCCTATTTCCCAGATACAGGCCATAGAAAGATACCGCAGGACTGGAAAAAGAGAGAAACAGAGTCTTAATACGCGCAGCATATTATTCATAGTGAGTGGCGCTTTTGGAGGCCTTGGCGACATAATAAAGGATAGGCTCAGGAAGAATAGTATAGGCTTTGGCGCAGAGATCGATACCCAGGATGAGATGGAGTGGCTACGGCACGTGAAGCCACAGGACCTTGTTGAATACGGCTTTGAGTCTGAGTTCGTTGGGAGGATTCCTGTTATTTCCATTCTGGAAGAACTCTCAGAGCAGGATCTGTTTGAGATACTGCGTAATTCGAACAACCCGATTATCATGAGCAAGAAGCAGGACTTCAGGGCCTATGGAATAGACCTCAAATTCGAAGAAGATGCCCTGAGACTCCTTGCCCGTCAGGCCTATCAGGAACATACAGGGGCAAGGGCCCTTGTGAGCGTGGTGGAAAGGGTATTGCTGCCCTTTGAAAAAAAACTGCCCTCAATTAGCGTGTCTTTTTTGGTAGTGACCGGTAATCTGGTTAATGATCCGGAGGGAGAGCTCCAAAAACTTTTAGAGAATTTAAAGGACAAGGCAAGGCTGAGAAGGTATCAGGCCTTGCTTGCTGAGGAAAAAAAGATCCTGATTTCTCGCCTTGAGCAGGAGGAGTTACCCAGGTGGGAAGACTCTAAGCTGAAGCTTACACGTAATAGGTTGGACATCGTAGCCCAGCTATCCCTGAAAGAAGATTTGGACTTTAGGGAGGCCAGTGAGAGGGTGCAATTATGGATAGAGCAGATAAAAAGTTACGAGGACTCTTTTTTTAACCGTTGCGGTCTGAGGATTAACTTAGAGGAAGACGCAGTGGACATGTTGCTGTATAGTTGTCTGGATGATTCTTCCAGTCTCTATGTCCAGTGCGAGAGATTGTGTAATATTTTTGAATATGGTCTCACTCTTATAAGGGAAAAGACTGCGCAGGATGTTTTTAATATTTCGGCTGAAGCAGTGGATAACCCGGAGCTCTATATAAATAGACTTATTCGTGCGTGCTATTAAATTGAGCGATTAGCCTTTAGCGGTTAGCTATTAGTTTAATGATTACAGGATGTTTTACTATTACGAACTTTCACCCGTTGGGTGTTATTTCTAATTAACGTAATGTCCTGATTTTCCAAAGCTAAACGCTAATGGCTAACAGCTAATCGCTCAACTTAGTTTTTTGTGAGAGTGATCAAGTGAAAGAAGGCCAGACCATACTCCTTGTGGATTATAAAGAGTCAGTAATTGATACGGTTCGTAAACTGGCGAACCAAACAGGGCTCAAACTGCTCCTTGCCGAGGACGGCCAGGAAGGTCTTGATCTGGCAAAGGCCGAGTTGCCTGATCTGGTGATTATACGTAAGGATGCTCCCATACTGGACGCCTTGTCCGTGAGCGTGCTTCTCAAGCAGTCCCCTGAAACCGAGAATATACCGGTAGTGCTTATATGTGCGGTGGCCTCTTCTTCAGAGAGGGAACGTTTATACGATGCCGGCTGCAGCGGCTTTATTGAGGAGCCTTTTACCGTAAATGATCTGATTCAAAGACTGGAGGACTGGTTGCCATGATGTACCCTGAATATCGTCCCCGAAGGTTGCGCCGCACGGAATCTCTGCGTGCGCTGATCCGTGAGACCACCTTGAGCCCGAAACACCTTATCTATCCCCTTTTCATTATACATGGCAAAGGCATTAAGCAGCCTATTGAAGCCATGCCCGGCTGCTATCAGTTTTCTGTGGACGCGGTAGTAAAAGAGGCCAAGGAAGTCTTTGATCTAGGAATTAATGCAGTCCTTTTATTCGGCCTTCCTGAAAAAAAGGACCCAAGGGGTTCTCATGCCTGGATAAAAAGCGGTGTGGTGCAAAAGGCCATATCCGCCATAAAGAAGTCAGTGCCTGATCTCCTTGTTGTGACTGACGTGTGCCTTTGCGAGTACACTTCACATGGGCACTGTGGCGTGCTCTCAAATGGCCGGATAGACAATGATGCAACCCTGGAGCTGCTGACAAAGGTCGCTCTTTCCCACGCCAGGGCCGGGGCGGACATTGTAGCGCCTTCCGATATGATGGACGGCCGTGTAGGGGCAATAAGGGAGGCCCTTGACAAGCACGGTTTTGACCAGATTCCTATTCTCTCCTATGCAGTAAAGTATGCTTCATCATTCTACGGACCCTTCCGTGAAGCGGCAGAGTGCGCCCCTAAATCCGGAGATCGTCGTTCATACCAGATGGACCCTGCAAATGCCAGGGAAGCCATGAGGGAGGCCATGCTGGACCTTGAGGAAGGGGCTGACATCCTCATGGTGAAGCCTGCCATGCCCTACCTCGACATAATCCATCTCCTGCGGCAGGAGTTCACCCTTCCAATTGCCGCCTATCAGGTAAGCGGTGAGTACTCAATGATAAAGGCCGCGTCTTCCAAGGGCTGGCTGGATGAGGCCAGGGTCGTGGAGGAGTCTCTTCTCAGCATCCGCAGGGCAGGGGCCGATGTCATAATTACTTACTTTGCAAAGGATGTGGCCAGGAATCTCTGATTGCTAGGGCAGACTTTAATATTTTATCCGCAGATTACCCCAGTACCATCTCACGGAGCTACGGGGCAGGTATGAAATCTCACTATTTACAGCGAATGAAGCGGGTGTGTGCCATCCTGGCCAGCCGGAGTTCGTCTTGAAAACATGGCGCTTGTAGAGGCCGATGGGGCCACAATACTCAGCAAAAATGACTGGTTCTATGAATTTTGACAAGGCAGCTACACTGCCTGCTTATTGCCTGCTGCTTGCCGTCCAGGAAAAAACAGGTCTTACAGAGCACCTTGCGGAATTACGCCGGCGTCTGATCATTTGCTTTGTTGCGGTATATTATCTGATTACGCTGAAAAAAGTCCTTGTAATCAGATAATATAAAGAAAAAAGGCGGCAATTAAAGCCGCCTTTCAGTTTTTTGGAAAATCGGGACAGGATCAGCCCTATTTGATTTCGATCTGTTTCGCCTTTACCTCTTCCTTTTTGGGGAGGACAATTTTTAAGACCCCGTTATCATAGGATGCCTCTATTTTGTCAGAATCCACTGACACAGGAACTCTGATTGTCCTGGAAAAAGCTCCATAGCGGGTCTCAATGCGATGGAAGTTCTCTTTCTTCTCCTCGGTTTTTTGTTTCTTTTCCCCTTTTATTGTCAGAAGGTCACCAGAGAGAGATATGTCAACATCCTTAGGTTCCATGCCGGGAATTTCGACTTTTACGATAAGGGAATCCTTTGTCTCTGATACATCCAAAGCAGGCATCCATTCCCCTTTCATGGGCAAAAATTCTCTTTCACCGGCCAAATTTCCCCAAAGATCTTCCATCTCCCTCCTAAGATTGCTCAGTTCATGCAAGGGCCGCCAAGGTGTAATTTCAAACATGGTATATTCCTCCTTTGGTTTAAATGAAGTCAAATAAATCTCAAGAAAAAAATAAGTTCGATGTTTTTTAAGTCAAGGAATTTTCCACTTTTCTTTATTTGCCCGCTTAAGGGAAAATGGATATACTAACATTATATGCTGTTCTGATATTAAGGTGAGACCAAAGGAGGTCCCTTGGCATGGCTGAACAAGTTGATGACAAAAGCCCGCTTACTCAACCCTTCAATATAAGGGATTGCGCACTTGTATCCATGGCCACTGGTTACAAGGCCCAAAACTTGAGAGAATTTAAGGAAGGGCTGCTGAGAGTTCCAGAAGGAAGCATATATCATCACTTCTGGGGACGTTTCTTGGAACCCCAGTTCGACGAACCTGAGTACAGTAACGATTTTGCAGCCTGGGTATACCATCGTCTTAACGAAAAGGCCTTGGCAGAGAAGCTCAGTGTTATTGACCCTGCTGATTATGAAGATATTGAGTCTGTCAGGCAGGAGTTGGTGGAACGGGTAGAAGACAGGCTGTACGAGAATGAATTTGTGCCCTGGACAAGGGCCGACGAGCAATTTTATTTTGTCCGCTCCCAGATAGTGGTATTGGATACCGGACGTTATCTGGAGATACCGTCGGATTTGCCTTCCAGAGTGCCGGAAATGACTATCGGAAGCATATTTTACCACTTTATAGATGCCCGGAAGAGGACGGAAGACAGAAGTGACGACTTTAGTGCCTGGTTGACAGGGTGGGGTGATAAATATAATGATCTTAGACTTAAGCTTATGGCTGTTGATCCGTTCTTTTCTTCTTTGAAAGAATTGCGTTTTATGGTTACCCGTGTGTTGGAGGAATACTTCGGCGGAGGAAACTCATGAACGAACTCCTTGACCGCTATGCAGAAGTGGCAGGCCGGGACGTAGTAAATCACCTTTACCAGTTGGCTGCTCCCCTCAAAGGCATGAAGGTGGTTCATGTAAATTCCACCAAGGAAGGTGGAGGAGTGGCCGAGATCCTCAGGAAACTGGTTCCGATGATGGAGGCCCTGGGTCTTGATGTGAAGTGGGAAGTATTGGAGGGTAGCCCTGATTTTTATCAATGTACCAAGGGGTTTCACAATGCCATCCAGGGCTTTCCGGTAGAGTTGTCCGAGGCCATGCTGGAGGCCTATGAGACCGTTAACGCAGAGAATGCCGAGCGACTTCGGCCTGTCCTTGAAGAGGCTGATTTTGTCTTTATACATGATCCGCAACCAGCGCCATTTCTCAACTTCTGTCCCAATAGGCGTGGAAAGTGGGTATGGAGGTGCCATATAGACTGCAGCCGTCCATATCGTCCTGTATGGAAGTATTTAAAAAACTGGATACAGGACTATGATGCCAGCATCTTCTCCCTGGCGCAGTTTGCTCAACTTCTGCCTCATCCCCAGTACCTGATCGCCCCCAGCATAGATCCCTTGAGTGAAAAAAATATTGATCTTCCCGAAGATGAGATCAGTGAAGTCTTTGACCAATTCGGTCTGAAACCGGATCTGCCCTTGATTTTACAGGTCTCCAGGTTTGACCGGTTTAAAGATCCTCTTGGCGTAATAGAGGCTTACAAACAGGCCAGGAAGATGGTGCCTTTGCAACTGGTTTTGGCAGGTGGCGGTGCCACTGATGACCCTGAAGGTGAAAAGGTGCTTGATGAGGTCAGAAAGGCTGCAGAAGACAACGAGGACGTCCATGTACTGCTTCTTCCGCCCGATGCCCACAGAACTATTAATGCCTTGCAGCGGGCCTCTGATATTGTGCTTCAAAAGTCCATAAAGGAGGGCTTTGGGCTCACTGTCACAGAGGCAATGTGGAAAGGAAAACCGGTGATCGGGGGAGACACAGGTGGAATTCGTCTCCAGGTAGTAGATCATTTTACCGGTTTCAGGGTAAGAAGTCCTGAGGGCGCTGCCCTGCGCATCCGTTATCTGCTGCACCGTACGGACAGGTTGGAAGAGATGGGCATCAGGGCAAGGCGTCTTGTTCTGGAGAATTTTCTTCTGACACGACACCTGAGGGAATACCTTGCATTGATGATCGGTGTGCTTCACGGTCTTGAAGACAGGATAGATATGGTACAATGAGAGTCCTTTCTCCAGGACTGGACATTTTATGGTTTTGGGATTTATTGACGAGAAGTAGAAATAGGGCCTTACTCCTTGACTATGATGGCACGCTTGCTCCTTTCAGAGTGGAGCGGGATAAGGCGGTGCCGTATTTTGGGATAAGGAAGATCCTTGAAAAAATAATAGTTACTGGTGGTTGCAGGGTCGTTGTAATAAGCGGAAGGAGCGTGGAAGACCTCCTGCCCCTGCTGGGACTGCAAATCATTCCTGAGATATGGGGAACACACGGTAGGGAAAGGCTTTATACAGACGGTACATACAAGATTTTGCCTGTTGGAGCTAAAGCGGATAAGGCATTGAAAGAGGTCCTTGATTGGGCCAAAGCATCAGGCCTTGAGCCCTATTGTGAGTTAAAGCCAGGTTGCATTGCATTCCATGTGCGGGGTCTCCCACCAGAGAAGGCAGAGGAAATCTTGACACAGGTCCATAGCCTTTCGTCTTCTTTGGAACAGGGGCACGGTCTTGGTCTCCATAGCTTTGATGGTGGGCTTGAATTCAGGGCGACCGGATGTCACAAGGGCCAAGCGGTTGAGACCATTTTTCAGGAATCAGGGTCAGATATGGTTGCTGCATATCTCGGAGATGATAGAACTGACGAGGATGCCTTCCGCACTATCAAGGGCAGGGGTATCGGGGTCTTGGTCAGGTCCGAGCTAAGGACTACGGGAGCGGACCTTTGGATAAAGCCTCCTGAGGAACTTCTGCAATTTCTTGCAGAGTGGGCCAAGGCATGTAGTATTAGAAGACTATAATTTTAGTTACATATATTCATTAGTTACAGTTCATTCTTAACCACAATTCTACTTAAAATTTTAGTTCACTTTAGGCACTTATTGCGGCGCTCAGGTCGCAATTTTTTAGGGAAGAAATGGAGGAATGTGTGGAAGAGCCAGGTACCAGGATAGTAGCAGTTTCAAATCGTTTGCCAATTCGTCTGGTCCATGGACCGGACGGATTGGAGATAAAACCTGGTACAGGTGGCCTTGTGACCGCACTTGCTCCGGTCTTCAGGAACCGGAGAGGGATCTGGATCGGTTGGTCCGGAGGCACCAATGACGAAGATCTTGCCGGGCTCATGGAACCGGCGTCTCGTGAGGCCGGATATAGGCTTTATCCAGTACCGCTCTCAGCCGATGAGGTCGGCGACTACTACTATGGATTCTCCAATGAGGTTATCTGGCCCCTGTTTCATGATTTACAGACTCGCTGTAATTTTAAGCCCAGGTATTGGCAGCAGTATCTGAATGTCAACCGCAAATTTGCTGAAATTACAACAAAGCACAGCAGTAAAACCGATTATATATGGGTCCATGACTACCATCTCATGCATATGGCCCAGTCCCTTAAGGAGCTTGGGATAGAAAGGAACACAGGATTTTTTCTCCACATTCCCTTTCCGCCTGCGGACATCTTTATGAAATTACCATGGAGAGCTCAGATCCTCAGGGCACTCCTTGAATATGAACTTGTTGGTTTTCAGACCATGAGGGACCGCAAGAATTTTGTCCAGTGCCTCCGTCATATAAGCCCAGGTATCAGGATTTCTGGAAGGGGATCCGTCGTTACTGTTATTGTTGGAGATAAGCGGGTCAGGGTAGGTGCCTTTCCTATCAGTATTGATTATGATGCATTTGTCCGGGATGCAGAATCTAAAAAAGTGGCCGATATGGCATGGTACCTCCACGAGGCTTTACCGAATCGCCAGGTAATACTGGGTGTGGATCGCCTTGACTACACCAAGGGTATACCGGAGAGGCTTGAGGCCTTTAAAGATGCACTTTCCCGTTTTCCTGAACTTCAGGGTAAAATCACCCTGGTTCAGGTCGTAGTCCCCAGCAGAGAGGAGGTCCCTGAATACCAGATGCTTAGGGCAGAGCTATACCGCCTTGTTGGTGAAATAAATGGGCAATTTACCCAATCAGGCTGGGTGCCGATACACTATCTCTACAGGAGCCTGGACCGCTCTGAGCTTTTGGCCTATTATCGTTTGGCTGAAATCGCTATAATTACTCCGCTGAAAGACGGGATGAACCTGGTCGCAAAAGAGTACTGTGCCTGCAACCTGGAAGAAAATGGTGTGCTGATTCTCAGTGAGTTTGCAGGTGCTGCAGCCCAGTTGCATAGAGGGGCTATCATGGTTAATCCCTATGATGTTGAAGGAATGTCCAACGCCATTTATCAGGCATTTCACATGGATCAAGCGGAAAGGCATAATAGGATGCACAGGCTCAGGGAGGTAGTGCGTCATAGAAACATTTTTTGGTGGGTAAACAATTTTTTAGAGGCTGGCATTGCCAAGGACCTTCGATCATTCCCTGCTGTTGAAGATTATATGCCTGAGATTCCCCTTGCATCTAATTAGGCTGAAGGTCCCTAAAAGCCTTTTACCTTCAGCCTTCAGCCTTCAGCCTTTACTTCTTATAACTTTGGACAATACTTATGGCCGTCCTTTTAACTTCCATGGCAGGGTCGTCCAGAAAAGGTAGAACATGCTCAAGTTCTATTGACCTCATGGCACCCAGGCGCTCAAGGGCAATGGCCCTTATCTTCGGATTGGGATCTTTGAGGAAAGAGCGATAGAGTTCCTTGTGGCTCATATTGTTGTCCAGTTGTCCCAGGAGTATGAGTATGTACAGTCTCAGGGAGGGTTCCCCTTGTTCTAATTCTTTTCTATAAATTTCAGTAACTTCCTTTTGCTTATCCTTGAACCTCCACAGATTAAAGAGGATGGCCCTTTTCTGGTCCAGAGAGCAATGCTGCATCCTGTCAAACAGAAGCCCAAGCACACGGCTGTCCTTCAGGTTACACAACGCACTGACTGCTATTTCCTGTATCTCTTCATCAAGGTCATAGAGACATTCAATCAGGGATAAAGCGGCTCCCATATTGCCTTCCCAGCCCAGGGCTAATATGGCACGGACTTTGATATCCGTATCAGGGTCTTTCATGTCTGCAATCAATTTTTTGATCAGGGAATGGGGATCATCCAGAAACGGTCCTATTACGCTGAGGTGTAAAGCTGCCTGATCTCTCAGTTCGTCCGGCTCTTCCGGGTCGCACATAATCTCATACAATGGCCAGTAGACATCTTCTTTGGCAAAGCTTCCCAATAATAAGATAATTTCTCGTCTGAGTTTAAGCTCCCCAAGCTTGAGCGCCCGCAGTAGCAAAGGTATTGCCCGATCCTTTTCAGCAATTATTAGTCCTGGATCAGATATGTATTTCTTGGCCTGGGTCAGGAGACATTTTCTGGAATCAAATGGCACTATAGATGACATGGAATAATATACTCAGCCACGCACATTAAATTCCAGATCAAAGCGGAGGTCTTTTTCTTTTGAGACCAGGGACAAGGCCAGGGTGCCTATTTCCGTGACCGTGGCCTCGAGTTGAACCGGTATCACGGTTCCGGGTTCAATCCCTGATGCCTCCACGGATGTCTGAAGGGTCGTTATGGGTTCTATGGTTTCATCCCAGTCATTGATCAGGTCTCCAACACTATCATCCGGCCTAATAGTAGAAGCCAGAAAACGAAATTCCACAGGTTGTCCGACTACAAGTCCGAAAGTCCTTTCCGGAAGGGAGACTGAACTGCCTTCTTCCATGCCCTGAGGAACAACACAAAGGGCCTTTATGGCTGGAGGGAGGCCGGGTACTGCCGGCCTGGCGATTTCAATCCCCATGTAGTATGAACGGGCGATGCCTCCCCTGATCCTGAGTCCCCCTTCTCTGCATACAAGGCCGTAATATGACGCACCCTGCGCGACAGCAAGATCCAGATCCGGGCTTGCAAGCTCCTTTAGTTCAGGAGATCCCTTTTTACGCAGCCATGGAGCAATAATCTCTAATATGCGCCGGCGTATAATCCGGGGCTTTAATACCCCTCCATTGAACAGGATGGCAGTAGGTCCCGGCACACCCTGGGAGGAATCGGATTTATCTGAATGGATATCAAGAAACCTGGCGAGATGTCTGGTTATGGCAGTATCACTCACATAGGGCAGCCCCATTTCCTGGAGTCCGAGCCTGGGATGATGTTGAGGCCGTTCATTACTTTTGCAGGTAGGGAGAAAACCTTCAAGCATCAAAGATTCCACCTGCTCTTTTCTCAGGGCGGTGCGGACCGTGCCCCCCACGAGGCCTGATCCCCGTCCAGGAATAACCACAGGGACTTCTGAAATTTCTTGATCGGCAAGGAGTTTTTCCTTTGCCATTCGGGCATTATGCCAGAGTGTTTGCATCTGGAGGTAATCAAGCCGGGTACCCTTGGCTTTTAAGCCTTCGCTGAGGCTGTATGCAAGGGCAAGATCCATGTTGTCGCCTCCCAGGAGTATGTGATCACCCACTGCTACCCGCTCAAGACCGAACTCTCCGTCTTCGCTGGTGACGCGAATCAGGCTGAAATCCGTGGTGCCTCCTCCTATGTCGCAGACCAGTATAAGGTCCCCTGGACCCACTTCCTCCTTCCAGCTATCCCGGCGTGCGTGGAGCCAGGCATAAAAGGCCGCCTGAGGTTCTTCCAGAAGTGTAATGTTATCAAAGCCTGCTGAGCTTGCGGCCTTTACGGTGAGTTCTCTGGCCACTGCATCAAAGGATGCGGGAATGGTAAGATATATAGCCTGCTCTTCCAGCCGGTCTTTGCTTTCTTTGGCAACAGTCTGGTTCCATGCCGCCTTAAGGTGGCGCAGGTATGAGGCCGTGGCCACAATCGGGGAGAGTTTTTGCACATCTTCCGGGGCGTCGGTAGGCAAAATCGGGGCAGTGCGATCCACCCCGGTATGACATAGCCAGCTCTTGGCAGATACAACAAGCCTACCAGGGACCTCTGCTCCTCTGGACTTGGCATAGGTTCCGACTACCCGGTCACCAAACGGATTCCATGACATTGTGAGTCTTCCCCCCTGTTTTTCCTGATCAGTGGGGAGATAGATAAAGGAGGGGAGAAGATCCTTTTCCCCGATTTCTCCAGGGGCTACAAGCTGAGGTACCTGAAAGATGTTTATCGGAGTTGCCGTGAGGTCATGTTCTTCCTGGGTGTCTATGTAAGAAAGAACACAGTTGGTGGTACCAAGGTCTATGCCGACAATATATCGGGGTTCATTCACAATATCTCCACTTCAGCAGGTGCCAGGACGTCGGTTTTCTCCTTTGCCGTCCATTCGGGCAAGTGTATTTCAGTGAACTTCCATCCGCAGTGGCGGAGTGTTCCCTTAAAAGGGGGATTGCCCCGGATATTGCCAATAAGTTTGATCCGGGTAGGGTCAAAATCCTCCTCTATTTCCACTTGGCTTCCCTCGGCGGCCTTAAGCACGGGCGAGAGCCCAAAAACTTCCTTTAGTGCGGCCTTGCACCCACGATGGACCTCTCTGACCGCAGCACCTATCTGGGCATCGTCATAGGCTTCTATGTCCTCCTGCAGGAAGTCGATGAGCCGGCCTTCCCGTTGGAGCAGACCCAAAGTCTGGACTATAGCGATCTCAGAGGCATGAGGAATTTGGTGATTTGGTGATTTGGTGATTTGGTGATTGAAGGCGTCAGATTTGTCCAGAGGCGGTGCTGTTTCAGGGCCTGTCGTGATTTTCTCTTCTGCGGGTTCGACAGTTTTCTCTACGTCCTGGGAGGGAACCATTTCTTTCGTCCACGATCTTGCTATGAGATAGAAGATCAGGCCAATTGCCGGAGGGGCTCCCAGCATGGCAGGGCCGATCCAGTTATTCATAAGAGTGGGATCAAAATAGACTGCCGCTCCTGCCAGACCGGTCAGACTGCCGAAACACAAAAGTGAGCTTACAAGTATATTCCTGTGAAGATTGCTATTTTTCATAATTTTATACCTAAACTAAATATCGTAGAGGTTCAAGGGTTCAAGGTTCAAGGGGCAAGGGGCAAGAAAAAGATGAACATCGAACATCGAACGTCCAACATCGAATGTTGAATGGGAAAAGATGAAGAAACAGAAATAGCTGTTGAATGTTCGGTATTGGTGTTTGTTTGTTTTTTATTCGATGTTGGACGTTCGATGTTCATTTTTCAAAACAACCCTGAACCCTGAACCTTTGAACGGTTAGTAAATTCCTAGTGTCCCCAGTCCATTTTTAGAATATTTTCCCTGGCGTTGACTTTTTTGATTCGCACCTTGACTTGTTGGTCCCAGGAGTACTTCTGCCCCGGTATTATCGGAAGTTCCACAGTCAGAAGATAATCCGAAAGTACTGCAAATATTTTGCGGTGACCTGTTTCCAGTATCCAGGCATCAAGTGGCGCATCTTTCCTTTTTTCCAGATGTTTCAGCAGCCAGTAACGGGTCCTTGCCTGGCGTACTGCAGCAGCAGCACTAAGGCCCTGTTGGAGGAATATGGCAAATTTTATCAGGTCCTCTTTTGCGTGAAGTGGTTTGCCTTCTGAAAGCATGTATGTAATCTGTTGTTGCATAAGGAGATCAACCCCACGTCTTAATGGAGAAGTTATAGTGGTATATACATCCAGACCAAGACAGTGATGTATATCGGGCTCAGTCCCCAGATTACCTCTACTGATGAGTCTTCTTTGCCTGAAATTGGCCAACAGATCTGTTTCGTTTCCGGAGATAATGCGGTCCCTTGGTGGAGGTTGGCTTCGGTAAAGTGCCGGGATAGCATGATTCTTTACAAATTGGGCTGCTACAAGATTTGCCAGAATCATGCATTCTGCTATAAGAAAACGGCCTGGCCCGGGTTGAGAAAGTTTTGCTTCTACCTCTCCTGCCTCATCAACCTGTATGACAAATTCGGGAATGGGCAGAGGAAGGGCGCCGTCTTCAATTCTTCTGGTCTGGCGGGCGACGCAGAGTTCATAAAGAGTGTGAAGTAGATGTCCTTCTTCCGCTATTCTTGCCTCGGCGTCCTCGTACGTAAGGCGCTTTTTAACATTGATTACGCTACGGACTATTCGCTGGGAGAGGATGTTTCCTTTCGGGTCCAAATATATGAAGAAGGATAGGGCCCTGCGATCCGTTCCCATCTCAAGGCTCCAAGCCCCCTGGGAAAGTATTTCAGGGAGCATTGAGATTTTACGATCCGGCAAATAAATGGTTGTTCCCCTCTGGATTGAGTCTTTAAATAAAGGGGTGCCGTGCTCTATCTGAAGCCCGATGTCGGTTATGTGGACACCGATTTCCCATTCATTATTGACCTTTCTGAAGCTCAATGCGTCATCAAGATCCAGGCTTTCCGGTCCATCTATGGTAAAAGTATGGAGGTCGGTCAGGTCCTCCCGGCCCTCTTTTTTTGTATCTGCCGGGGATTCAGCCAGCGCTTCCGCCTGTTGGATGACCGCTTTGGAAAACTCGGTGTCTATTTCATATCTGAGCAACTCAAGATTTTCTTCTTCATCCCATATTTTTGCCTTGATAAGGGTATTAAAGGGGGCTGTGGGGTTGCTAAGGCCTGCCTGCCTGAACAGTTCGCGAACCAGAACTGCCTGCTCTGACTCGTCTCCGTTTATACAGAAGTTTTTAATATTTGATATCCAGAACGAAATATCCGGGTCATCAAGTTCTTTAATGGCCTGGTCTTTTTTTGATGGATCATCTGACCATAGGTCCTCAAGCCACTGGCTTCCCCTGATAAGTCGTGCAAAACGTTCTGCCTCTCTGGCACGTTGATCCAGAATTCGCTTGACTGCCTCAGGAGATTGGACTTTTATCATCCCCTCTCTGAATTTGAAGTATGTATGATCGTCTATTACCGCCCGAATAAAGGCGGCTTCATGGTCGGGCTCCACTGCTTGGTTAAATGCCAGTTCAGCCAGTTTCCCCGGGGGCCAGAGTGCCTGTTCGTCTTCAACCAGTTCCCAGAGTTCAGGAATGTTGATTTTTTCTTTCAGTGCCTCTCTGCGGTCATAAATTTCGTATAGTTTCTTAATACGGAGATCTCTTGGTTTAGCAAATAATTGCTGCGTGGATACATGGATAAAACGGCTGGAGGCAAGGTTGATTTCCCTCCCAAGATGGGTCAGTAAGTGATATCTGGCTCCCTTCTTAGCGATACATTGGGCGCAGATAAAACGCTGACCTTCCAGGAATTCAACTACCTGGCTAGTTGATATTTTCATTTGGCATAACCGTTCACACTTTTTGGTAGGGAGCGAATAACTATCATCCAGCCGGAAATCAGGGAAGGAGATTTTTGAGTTCGTCAGCTGCCTGGTTAAGGCCATATTCTGCCAGTTGTGCGGCAGTAAGCCAGCGTAAGCCTGTTTTCCTGTATAGCCCGGCCTTCAGGAGGTTTTCCATTAATGCCTGTTGTGTCTCATCAAACGTATTACGCCAAAGTGTTGCTCCGTCTGAAACCCGGATTACTTGGAGGGTAAAGGCCACAGAGGCAGGCCTTTTGACCGAATACTCTCCGCCTATGCGATCTTCAAACCTGAAGAGCTTGCTGTACAATACGGCATCTACTTTGAGCTCCTCGCCAAATGCCTGGATCAACCGGAGCTCGGAAGCCTTTATATCTGTGGCTAACATGGCATTCAAAAAACCTATGCACCGGCCTTCAGATACAATCAAGAACCTTTGATTACCCTGAAAAGCTTGAAATAAAAGACGTGTTAATTCATCGCTTGCCTCCGGCGTTATTGTGCGGACATCATATAAAGGGCCGCTCAAGAGGCAGGTTGGCCTTTCCTGACTAGGCTGGGCGGATGCCCGGTCCATTGGAAGAACCGCAATCCGGTTTAGCACTGGAAGCGGAGTCTGCTTTGTTCCACCCTTTTTTTGAAAAAAGCCGTTGCACCCATGTAAAAACAAAAGAGGGGCAATCAGGCAAAATAACAGCAAAAAAAGGGAAATGACTGGGGATATTCTAAAATCTGTACCTTTCATATTGTTAGCCTTATAAACCTATAATAACCATCCCTATTTCTGAAAGCTATAGCATCCCCTTGCTGGAAAGAGGGCCTTTTAATCTGGGATCAAACTGTGTTGCCTGATCAATAGCCCTGCCCAAGGCCTTGAAGACCGCTTCCGCAATATGATGGCTGTTTTTTCCATAAGGTACCTGAACGTGGAGAGTCATGCCGCTATTTACTGCCATGGCCCGCAGGAATTCCTCAACCAGTTCCGTATCAAAATTCCCTGTTTTGGATGTAAGAAAATTTACCTTGTAAACCAGATAAGGCCTATTGCAGATATCGAGGTTTACACAAGCCAGGGTTTCTTCCATAGGTATGGAGGCATTTCCAAAACGCTTTATGCCGCTCAAGTCCCCAATCGCCTTGGCCAAAGCCTTTCCCAGACATATCCCTATATCTTCTACCGTATGATGTGCATCGACCTCCAGGTCTCCTGTGGCATCGAGATCCAGATCAAAGAAGCCATGCACAGTCCAAAGTGTCAACATATGGTCCAAAAAGGCCACCCCTGTGTTTATTGAGGCTTTCCCTTGGCCGTCTATATTAAGACTCAAGTTTATGTCGGTTTCTTTTGTAGTCCTGCTGATCTTTGCGTCTCTTGACATGGTATTCACCTGCTCAAGTCAGTTTTAAGTTTGTTGAATTTCTTGCCGATGAGAATTGTGATAACTAATATTTCGTGAGAATCTGGATAATACTGTGGCAAGACCCAAAAAACCACCATTTTCCAATATGGAAAGTATTATAGAGCCGCTACAAAAGGAATTCAGTATCCGCTTTTTTGCCTTTAGTGAAATTCCACACGCAGTGGTCTGGGCCGAACGCGGCAATATAGCTATACATGAGAACTATCACTCCCGCAGACGCCAATCATATCATATTATATGCAGTGAAAAAGATGAACTCCTTCGCTTTTGTAGAAAAATTGGTGCCTCTTCAAGTTATGTTACAGCATCAAAGCTTTATAAATTCTGGCATATGACCTGGTTTCCCAAGACGGAATATAACCTTTTAATTAAGTTATAAGTGCCTAAAGTGCCTAAAGTGCCTAAAGTTATGGTGCGCGCTTTCAGCGCGGTTAATATAAATAGATGGAGCGAAGCGTTACCTTAACTTTAGGCACTTTTAACTTTTAACTTTAGACACTATTCAGGTCACTATAGCCCCCTTGGAGGCACTACTTACTTGTCTTGCATACCGTGCGAGGTACCCCTGAGTGATGCGAGGTTCCATCGGCTTCCAATTACTCCGTCTTCGATCCAATTCCACTTCAGCGACTTGAAGGCTCAGTTTCCTGGCCGGGATGTCGATCTCTATAATGTCTCCTTCCTCGATCAGACCTATTGTGCCTCCGTCGGCAGCCTCAGGTGATATGTGGCCGATAGCTGCGCCTTTGGTTCCCCCACTGAATCTGCCATCGGTTATGAGGGCGACGTCTTTATCCAGTCCCATTCCAACTACAGCGGCCGTGGGGGAAAGCATCTCCGGCATACCCGGTCCACCTCTTGGCCCTTCGTAGCGGATCACTATTACATCTCCAGCCTTGATTTGTCCGTTCAGGATAGCGTCGTATGCCTCATCCTCGGAGTTAAAAATCCTGGCTGGACCCTTGTGCCTCAGCATCTCAGGAGCTACTGCAGACTGTTTAACTACGGCACCCTCAGTAGCAAGGTTTCCGTATAGTATGGCAATGCCGCCTTCTTTGTGATACGGGTCAGTAACGGGGTGAATTACATCCATATTGTTTATTGCTGCCTGCTCAATATTTTTTCCAACCGTGGAGCCTGTAACCGTTCTTATATTCGTATCGATGACTCCCAGTTTATCCAGTTCCCTGATAATGGCCTGGATACCTCCAGCCAGATCAAGTTCCTGAAGGCTGTGCGGGCCTGCGGGGATCATGCTGCATAGATGGGGTGTCTTGGCGCTGATTTCATTAAAGATTTCCAAGGGGAGATCTACTTCTGCCTCGTTAGCGATTGCAGGTACATGGAGCACTGTATTGGTTGAACACCCCAGTGCCATATCTACGGCAATAGCATTTTTAAAGGCAGACAGCGTGGCCACGTCCCTTGGCTTTAAATCCATTTCCACTAAGCGGACCGCCTGAGCGCCGGCGACCTTTGCGAGACGAATCCTAGCAGCCGATATTGCGGGAATAGTGCCGTTTCCCGGAAGGGCCAGTCCCAGGGCTTCAGCAAGACAGTTCATTGAGTTTGCTGTGAACATCCCGGAACATGAGCCACATGTAGGACAGGCCTCATTCTCAATTTCATAGAGTTCCGCCTCGCTCATGTTTCCTGCCTTCACTTGACCTATTCCCTCAAATACGGAAATCAGGTTGACCTTTTGTCCCCTCCAGTCTCCTGTCAGCATGGGACCACCGGTTATAACTATAGCAGGAATATTGAGCCTGAGCATTGCCATCAGCATACCAGGAGTTATTTTGTCGCAGTTCGGTACAAGTGCAAGGCCGTCAAAGGGGTGGGCCTGTGCCATGAGTTCGACCGAGTCAGCTATCAATTCCCTGCTGGCCAAAGAGTATCGCATTCCCTGGTGATTCATGGCAATGCCGTCACAGACGCCAATCCCACCAAATTCCATAGGAGTTCCCCCTGCCATCCGGATACCCGCTTTGACCGCATCTGTTATCTGACGCAGATGTATGTGGCCGGGGATAATTTCGTTGAAGGAGTTGGCCACGCCTATTAAGGGCCTCTGGAGTTCCTCGTCAGTGTAACCTATGGCCTTAAATAGCGCCCTGTGGGGTGCCCTCTCCAAACCTTTTTTCATTCTGTCACTACGCATAATATCTTCCTCTCATTTTTCATTGGACACTGGACATGGATCCCTAAATCCATATTATTTCTAATTCCTCAATTAAAGCAGAATGCCAAAATAGGAAAAGGAAATCAAGGTAAAATGTGTATATATCAATGATGGTTTGATAAATAGGTCATTCTTGCATCTTGTTGTTCAGTTCAAATTCTGGTACAAGAAAATATTATGATTATCGTATTATATTATTTGCAAAGCTATATTCTTCACACCTTTTTATTTCCCAAAGACATAAATGGAAGAATCTGACAGTTTCAAGCCCGAGCAAGATTCTGCATCTGATCTAGAGATCAGTCTTGGCTATCAGTTTGCCCGTCTAGAATTTCTGGAGCAGGCCCTTAATCATCGTTCATATGCTGTGGAGCATGGGATAGGTGCCCTTGACAATGAACGTTTAGAATTTCTTGGTGATGCTGTCCTGGAGCTTGTAGTCAGCCATTTTCTCTTTACCCGCTATGGGGAGAGGTGTAGAGAGGGTGAGCTAACTCGTATGAGATCGTTTCTTGTGAACGAGAATCAGCTTGCCATACAGGCTCGAAAACTCGGACTGGGGAAACACTTACGACTGGGCAAGGGTGAAGACAGGAGCGGAGGACGTGAGAAGCCGTCTATCTTATCTGATGCCTTTGAGGCAGTAATAGGGGCCATCTACCTCGACAGTAGAATAGAAGAGGTCTTTTCTTTTATTGAAAGGTCCTTTGGTGATTTGCTTGATCAGGCAGTGGACATAGGACTCGGCCAGGATTACAAGAGCAAACTTCAGGAATTGACTCAAGGCCGGTTTCATAGTGTACCTGTGTATGATATCGAAAAAGTTAGTGGACCTGATCATCAGCGGATATTTCAGGTAATAATTAACTTTAATGGTCAAGTGTTACAAAGAGGCAGTGGGCGGAGTAAAAAAGAGGCTGAACAGGATGCTGCCCGGAAGGCGCTGGGTATTTTAGATACTTGAGATTTTAAATGGATACAGACTTACAAGACTCGCACCAATTTGGGGAACAGACAGGCTTTCGTTCAGGTTTTGTTGCAATAGTCGGGGCACCAAATGTAGGAAAATCAACCCTCCTTAATCAACTTCTCGGTGAAAAAGTAGCAATTACCACTCCCAAGCCCCAGACAACTCGACGTCAGGTAAAAGGCATACTTACTGGAGATAAATTCCAGATTGTGTTTGTGGATACACCAGGGATTCACGAATCCAAGAAGCCTCTTAATAAAATATTAGTGCGTTGGGCCACTAAGGCACTTGCGGATGTGGATGCGGTAGTGTTTGTGGTTGACGTAACTCGAAGACGTAGAGGTCAGGAATTTGCTATTTTGGACCTCTTAAGAAAGGTCGGGCAGCCTGTAGTGTTGGTGCTCAACAAAATTGACAAAGTGGCAAAAGAGACCTTGCTGCCCATGATTGATGAGCTGAAAGATATATATCCATTTGAAGCAATCGTGCCTATATCCGCCAAGTACGAAAGTGGTGCTTATTATGTGATTGACGAGATATTAAGGTTGCTTTCCGAAGGGCCTCAGTATTTCAACGGGGCTGTTATTACTGAC
Source organism: uncultured Thermodesulfobacteriaceae bacterium (assembly GCA_964646435.1). Lineage (GTDB taxonomy): Bacteria > Desulfobacterota > Dissulfuribacteria > Dissulfuribacterales > UBA3076 > UBA3076. The sequence goes on along the minus strand of CAZYEJ010000010.1, from coordinate 21,035 downwards.
CAATCCAGAGATGATCTTGTAGCTGAATTTATTCGGGAGAAAATTTTCTTGCTTGCAGAACAGGAGATCCCTTATTCAACAGCAGTGAATGTTGAAGAAATTGAGGATGATCAGGAACAGCAGATCACAAGGATCTCAGCTACTATTTTTGTGGAAAAGCCGTCTCAGAAAGGAATCATTATCGGCAAGGATGGTCGTTTTATTAAAAAAATCGGGATTCTTGCCAGAAAGGAGCTTGAATCGCTTTGGGGTAAAAATGTGTATATTGATCTTCGGGTCAAGGTCCTTAAGGACTGGTCCAGGGATGAGCGTGCACTTCGTCGCCTGGGCATTACTACTTGAATAGCAACTTCGTCATACTTCCAGAGTGACTTTTTTGTCGCTCTTTTACTTACCTGACCGGACTTTCTGGTCTCACCTGATTAATGGTTGATCACTTACCATCTTAAAACCTACTGAAATCACAGATAAAAATTTTGTTGTCATGCTAGGCATTATTCTTGCTTATAGTAATACTTGAAATTTGAAATTGGGGAAAATACAAGAAGGAAAAATAATAGTGACCAATTTTCAACATACACTGAAAAAGTCTGTAAAGGCGTTTGGTATAGGACTGCATTCCGGGGAAAAGAAATATTTAAAAATAAACCCGTCTCCGGCCAATACTGGAATTTGTTTTGTTCGTACTGACTTGAGCCCTGAACAGGTTATTCCAGCCCGGACAGAGTATGTAGTGGATACCAAATTTGCAACCACTATAGGTACTGAAAGAGGATCTGTTTCAACCATTGAGCATCTGATGGCAGCTCTGTCGGGAGCAGGTGTGAATAATGCCTTGATTGAGGTTGATGGTCCGGAAGTCCCGGCAATGGATGGGAGCGCCGCCCCATTTCTCACTCTTTTACAAAAGGCAGGTCTGAAGGCCCAGGATGAGCCCATAGGATATATTAAGATTCTGAAACCAATAATGGTGACAAGGGGTGATAAGTTTCTGAGTATTGAGCCTTGCAAGAATTTTATTGTGTCTTTTGAAATAGAGTTTGAACATCCCCTTATTGCCAAACAGCGTTTTGTTGACAGGATCACGCCGCAAACATTTGAGTGCAAAATCAGCAAGGCGAGGACCTTTGGTTTTCTCAGTGAAGTGGAGTTGCTTAGAGAAAATGGTTTTGCCTTGGGTGGGTCCCTTGAAAACGCTGTGGTTGTGGGCGATACATCAATACACAATAGTGGTGGTTTGCGGTTTTCTGATGAATTTGTCCGCCACAAGGTTTTGGACTTGATCGGAGACCTTTATCTCTTGGGTGCGCCTATTTTAGGAAAGGTCAAAGCTGTAAAGAGCGGACACACCCTGCATCATGTATTGACCCAGGAATTATTAAATCGTTCCTATGCCTGGGACTATGTGGAAAACGATAGAACCTGGGAAATACCATCCTGGGTTGGTCACAAAGATGATGTGATTTCCGCAGCCATACCCGCCTGATATCTGCATTCGTGGTTTGTGGTTTGTTTATTCAATCTTGATTACACTGCAAAAATCCGGAAATATGATTCCGCTCAAAAAGCCCGAGATGCAAGGCGCGAAATTTTCCAGGCATGAGACGTACTTATCGTACGTCGCAGTGACTGGAAAATTGAAGTAACGCCGCAGATTGGGTTTTTTCAGCGGAATCAATCTTCAATTTTTTTAGTAGTCACATTTTTTCTTAAAGCCTTGACCTTTCCTCGTTTGGTTTTTCGATCTAAGCGTCTTTTATGAGAGCTTCGTGTCGGTTTAGTAGGTCTTCGTTTTTTGTGAATTACCGCCACACTTTTTATAAATTCTTGGAGCCGGATCAACGCCTCTTCCCTGTTGTTTTCCCGGCTACGGTATTGCTGCGCCTTAATAACAATCACTCCCTCTTTTGTAAGGCGCTGGTCGTGCAACATTAAGAGCCTCTCTTTATAAAAATCGGGAAGTGATGAAGCCCTGATGTCAAAACGCAAGTGTACTGCGGTGGAGACCTTGTTTACGTTCTGGCCCCCTGCCCCTTGAGCACGAATAGCACTAATCTCGATTTCACTATCAGGGATAGATACTTGGTTGGATATTTTTAACATTTTTCAATTTTTTTCGATCTCGCACATTATTATCCATATCCTGCTATAATCCAACATGTTTTTGGCTCTTTTTTTTACTTCTCATGACTTGCCGTAGAGTAGGTTCTGAGGTTTGATAAACTGTAAGCGTTCACGGAACGTTAAAATTAGAAATTGGAAATTCAGATATGGAAATTTCTATACTATCAAATTAATTGAGTTTGAAGTGCCTAAAGTTGAGGATATTCAAAATGATGATCATAGGACATCGAGGAGCAGCGGCCCTGGAGCCGGAGAATACCTTACTCTCCATTGAGCGGGCCATTGATATTGGGGTGGATGCAGTGGAGATTGATGTCCACTTCAGCAAAGACAAAGAACTGGTCGTGATACATGACGCGACCGTGGACCGGACCACAAATGGAACAGGCCCGGTCAGCAGTTATACCGTGCAGGAAATCAAGAGGCTGGACGCAGGCAAAGGTGAGGCAATACCCACGCTCCAGGAAGTCATCGATTTGATTGACAGGCGGGTGATGCTGGTCATTGAGTTGAAGGAAGAGGGGACGGAAAGGTCGGTTGTCGATCTCATAATACAAAACAACTTGTTCGATAAAGCCTGCGTAATCTCATTCTGGCACAGGTTCGTAAAGACTGTAAAAGAGATGGACAGCCGCATCAAAACAGGCGTACTGCTTGTGGGATCTCCTGTGGACGCATGTATTGCCACCCAGGCATCTGCAGACGCACTGGTGATGAAATACTCTTTTGTAGATAGGGAATTTGTTAAAATAGTCCACGAGAAAGGCCTCAAGGTGTTTATCTGGAATATTGATTACCAGGATCTCCTAAAGCCTTATGTTGATATGGGCGTGGATGCTATCGGGAGCAATAACCCTAGAGTTCTGGTTAAGTATTTCAGGTAACTATGCTCTAAGCTGTTACAAATTGTATTCAAGCAAGTCATTCCGATCTCAGTCGTCAAGAAAGATATTTTGGCGATTTAAATCCCTGGTGATGACATGATGAATCGCACCGGGGATATGAGCCGTCTGTGTCGAGGCATGCCGCTATGACAGCAATTTGCCAAATCAACGTCAATTAAGCTATTAAACTAACTCCGTTTCCCAAAACGTCCCCCAATCCGCAGATTGCGCAGATTTTCACAGACTGAACACGAGTCTTATCGCATAAATTTCCACCATCTGAAGAGGTTTCGTATGAAGGCAGGCAAAAAGTTGCTGAGTTCATTGAGCGAATATGCCGAAAAAAATATCAATCCAAAGGATCTGCGGATGGGTAGTCGTAGAAGACGGATTTGTCAGATTGGGGCACAGATAGTATATCAATTGCTAGAGATTCTTAGAATTTCACTAGCTGAAGTAGGCCGCCGAGTGGGAGTTTCCGCGTCTACTATATCCGAAGCGCTTGACAGGATAATGAAAGATTGATTCAAGTCAGTCAACAACGTCCCTCAATTTTCCTGCAATGCCAGCTAGTTGGCGTGGCCCGACCCCAAGCATATAGTCGGTTTTGGTATGTCTCTACCAGAAGTCTAATTCCGAGCGCGCTATCTCTTTTCAGCTCATCAACGATCAGAGAGTCTTGAGTATCCAAAGTAAACCCTTAATAGAAATAACGTCTACAAGTTACGAGTGGAACCTTCAACGTCGAATAGGAGAGGGGAGAACGACGCATTTGACTTGTGCGCTAAACTTCATAAACTTTCAGCACCTCATCTCCGTAGTGGTTGATGACTTTAACTGCGATCTTGCCTGTGGTGGGCGGATCGAATGGGCGGCTCTTTGTAGTATAGAGAGATGACCAGGCCGCTTCGTCGATTTCGGCTCTGAGGGCACGCTTCAGTTTGTCGTATGGTCTGTCTGCGCCGGTGAAGTATGCGTGGCGGACAAAAAAGCTTTCCTCGTTGTAAGCCGTGTCTATGAACCAGCAGGCGATGTCGTCAGTTGAATGGCTGCGGATCTGTCCTGTGGTCGGATCGTAGACATCTACGCCTTTGACTTCAACAGTGATCTGTCCGCTTTTTGTCTTGTCTATTCTGAGGTCCGGCTCTCCAAATATCATGAAAAGGTTGCCCGCACCGGTCTTTTTGAGGAGTTCGTCGCCCATGCTCAAGTCCGCATTCATGCGCGCCGGGAGCACAGTCAGTTGGCCATAGCGCTTGGCCTCTTCGGAGACATGGGGGTCAAATGCAAACCCGCATATGATCAGAACATCAAACCCCACCCCTTTCACCGCTTCCTTTGCAGCCTCCTTGACCAGTTCGGGGCCGACTGTCCCGTGTTCCGGGCCGATGGAGACGGCCACGCGACGGGATTTCCCGTCTTTTTCCGTGTATTCCCCTTCGGCATGAATCCAGGTTCCGGCATAGTTCTCCAGACGGTCGAAATGAAGCCGCTCGTTTTTGATTGTGTTCTGAACCCCGGCTTTTTTCAGGTTCTCTAAGATCATGGTCTCAAACTGACCGGCCCCTGTGGATTCTCGCCCCTCCTTTTCTGAAGCAGGTATTTTCTCGTCAGTGGATAAGACTCTGTGTGGGGATAGGCTCTCCACAGTGAACGGGCCTGCCACTCGGATACGTTTCTTGTCTTCATAGGGCTGGTCGTAAAGAATCTCCTGCTCGGCATTGTGAGCAATGCATTTGTCTATTTCTTCCTGGCGGTTTTTTCGCAAATCCCACCACTCTTTATGGAAATTCTCGGCCTCTTTGGGCCATGCCTTTTCTGCCTCCCTGGGAATTTCCCATTCTTCACATGATTTATTTAGCAGGCCGTTCAGCTTAATCCTGATTGGCTCCATTTTTTCCTGCCATTTGGCATGGATGGTATCTATTTCCGGATTGTTGGCAATGGCTTTAAGGGTGATGTGCGGCACCCGCTTGTATACAAATCCCTTCTTGATATCATTCTGGGTCTTATATTCGGGCGGCATCTTGCCGGTGATTTCCGCTTCTTTCTTGATACCTTCGGGGGAATCGGCAAGGTAGTAGTACGGGTATTTAGCAGCCATAAGCCGGGTGCGTGCCAGGGCGAGGGCCACACGGGAAGTGTCCATAGCAATCCACCGACGGCCCCACTGCTCGGCCACGTATGCTGTCGTGCCACTCCCGCACGTCGGATCGAGGACTATGTCCCCGGGGTCCGTGGTCATGAGGAGGCATCTTTCTATCACCTTGTTTGCGGTTTGAACGACATAGATTTTCGGTACAGCAAACGTACTTTATACAGTATCGTCCCACAGTCCCGTAACTGCCACTACTGGATGGTCAACCGCATAGCGTTTGTACATTAACGTTTTTCCGACTCTGATTAGGCGGTTTGTCATAGCTAATTTGTTCAATCCCTCTTCTGTCGTTTTCCAAAAATGACCTGAAGGTTTGAAAATACTGCCCCCGAATTCATACTTGAAAGCTGATGCCTGTCCCCCACTCTGGGAGTGAAGCATAGATATCATGAATCGGAGACCTTTTTGTTTACTTGGCTCTTGCAACTCGAGGTTAGACATTCGTCGACATTCACCGGATTCATCGTCAATCCAATTATAGACATTTTCCATGGTGCGGGAGGACCGTCCCATGTAAAGTTGTCGATACTTCATTTGCTCGTTGTTTTTGGCGTACCATAGGAGAAAGTCACAGACTGAATCCAGCCCTCCCGAAGCTTTCGCACTCGTTTTTCGGAAGATGGGCATTCCTATGAAATTATCAGGCCCAAAAACCTCATCCATCAAGCACCTCACCAGATGCACATTCTCATCCCCAATCTGCACAAAAACACTCCCCGTCTCGGTCAACAATTCTCTCGCCACGACCAATCGATCTCTCAGATAAGCAAGATACGAATGAATCCCCAGCTTCCACGTATCCCGAAAGGCTCTTATTTGCTCAGGCTGCCGGGTTACATCTCCAGCCTTACCGTCCTTAACGTCTCTCTTCCGTGTGGACACCTGCCAGTTTGATCCGAACTTGATCCCGTAAGGCGGGTCAATATAGATCATCTGCACCTGACCTTTGAGTCCCTCTTTCTCAGCCAAAGACGTCATAACATAAAGCGAGTCCCCTAAGATCATCCGGTTTGACCAGTTGGCCCCGTGGCGGTAGAAATCAATCATTTCTTCAAACTCAAGACCGTCGAAATCGGCAAAGAGCGTAAACTGGGCAGGGACCTCCTTTCGAGCGGTCCGGCGCACGTCTTCTATAATGGTCTGGGGGTGAACCTTCTCCTGGATATAGATGGGCACCGATGGCACGGCGAGTTCTTGCTGGTCCTGTTCGTCCTTCCCTTTCCAGACAAGCTGAGGGTCCAGAGACGGGTCGCGGGGATAGAGTATGGTCTTGGGTTGGTTCTCGTCTTCCTTTACGAAATCTCGAAGTTCCTCTGTTGGGATATTGGCGCGCTTGTCCTTGTGCTTCACGCTCTCAACAGGTGTGGTCTTGTCCGCCTTTTTCTTCCTTGCCATACTCAATTCTCCTTGCCGGGCATATCACTATGATCACGGAGCCAACCACGAATCGTGTTTTTGACATTCCATGGATCTCTTATCTCCATGAAAGCCCATCGCCCAAACCCACCATGGTTGTTCACAGCCGGAACCCAGAGAAGACGTGCTGTGGCGACCTTTGCCTCCTTGTCCTTCCTTTTTTCACCGGTTACCTCGATAATCAGGTTTAGCAAGTCATCTTTCCCACATCCGTCATCTATGCGCACCAGAAAATCAGGGATATAGTTTCTTTCCTGACCATTGATGGTGTATGGAATGCTGAACCCGAGGTTGTGGTTCTTGGCATAAGCAGATACCTCTTCCATATCCTCTAAGGCTTCGGCCATTTTCTGTTCCCATGAATTGGTATCCGCAACAACGTGAGAGATGTGGCATTTGTCCTTGTCTGTCTTATAGGTCGGGCGGGTGGTGTCGAAGTCCACATGCCGCGTGGAGCCTGTGGGGTCGTACGGGTAAAGAATGGGTTTGAGGGTCTTATTTCCTGACTCAGCGGCAACGATGGCCCTATAGATGTGGTCGGCGGCATCGTTGGCAAATTCAATCAAGAGGAGCAGTTGTGGAAACACGTTGTCTTTTAAGACAACACATTCGTCCAACCAACGTTTCGTGATGGCCAGGATTTGGGGAAAGAGCCAGGGCTTGGAATTTCCATCGTCATCGCGGAAATATTTTTCTAATGTCAGCTTGGCCAAAAGGAAGGCCACCTCTTGTATGCGACGTTTTTTTAAATCATCTAAGGTGAGGATGGTGGATTCGCCGACAATGGGTGCGTTTTCGGTTTTCGTAGGGATATCCAAAGTGGAAAGCGCAAGCTTTGATTCGTCAGTGAAGTTGGCAGCCAGCGTTTCGCCCGGAAGCTCGTAACGGTACCCCAGGAGGCGCGGGAAGGTAATCTCGCAGGAGATCCGGTCTTCCAGGGCGCGCACATGAGTTATTTCCGGGCCAGGTTCCGGATCGGGTGAAGACCCAGCACACGGAATGAACGAGAACGGGACACCATAGACTTCCGCGTATTCAACAGGGAAGGCCTCAAACTCGAACGTTTTGCCGTTCATTTTCAGGTGTTGAGGTTTGGTTGTGTAACTCCTCCGGCGCAGGCCGCGGCCCACTACCTGTTCACAAAGGAGTTGAGTCCCGAAGGCCCGCACGCCCAATATGTGGGTCACGGTGTTAGCATCCCATCCCTCAGTCAGCATGGAAACTGAGACCACGCACTTGATTTGCTCGCCCAGCTTTCCGGGTTTGCCGATTGTATTCATCACCTCGCGTAGCAGGTCCTCATCCGTGAGCTTATCTACGTCACGACCAGGAAATCGTGTGCGGTATTCGGACTTGAAATCTTCGATTTGCTGAGCAGCGACTTTCTTGAACTCTCGGCTCATGGCGTCTCCAGACTCAAGCTGCTCACTGTCTATCAGGATGGTGTTGGGCCGACGGCCCCAGCCGCCATTACGCTCGTTGTTGAAGACAGGCATTTGGCCTGGGACGATAATCGTGGAACCGCCGGGCAAAGTCTTTTCCCAGCCGGATATGTAATCGAAGACGAGCTTGGACACATTGGTGTTGTTACAGACCACGATAAAGACCGGAGGTGTTTGGCCTTTGGCCCGGGCCTCGGCGTTTTTCCCCCATTGGCGGTAGTATTTCTCATAGTTATTGTAGAGACTGTGGAGGGCTCCTTCCAATGCAGCCGGTAGTTTCGGTTCCCCGCTCACTGCCTGGGTCTTCCGGCCTTTCTTAGGCAGATGGTCGCGGATGCGAAGCCAGAGGTCGCGATAGGTCGGCTGGTCGTCTGCCATGGAATCGTCGGCTATGGGCACCCGGGGCACCTTGACGACCCCACATTCTATAGCGTCAATAAGCGAGAAATCAGAAACTACCCACGGGAAAAGGGTCCCCTCCTTATAACCCGAGCCACGCAAAAAGAAAGGCGTGGCCGATAAATCGTAAATGGCTCTTATGCCAATTTTGGCCTTAACTGCCTCGAGTCCGGAAATCCAGATCCGTGCGGCTTCTTCTCTTTTTTTAGCCTCTTTTCGCTCATAACCTTTCAGCTTTTCCTCTACACCGTCCGGTTTTCTGCGGTAACAGTGGTGGGCCTCATCGTTTATGACCAAGATGTTTTTCTTTTTGCCTAGATCACGACAGGCCCGGCGGACCATCTGGGCCGGAGTCTCGGTAAATGGGCTGGCTTTCCCTTCGGCCAGGATACTCTTGGTGAGTTTGCTGGACTTGTTACGCTCTCTGAGCTTGAATGAGTGAAAGTTGGTGATAATGATCTTGGATTTTCCGAGTTGATCTCTCAGGTCAGGTGGGACTATATCCATTTGCCGGTAGTAGTTCTGAGGATCACTAGGCAGCAGGACCCGGAGGCGGTCCCGTATTGTGATGCCCGGTGTGACGATGAGAAAGGCGTCGGAAAACCGACGATCTTGTTTGTTAGCGTTTTTGTTAAGGACATGCCAGGCTATGAGCATGGCCATGACCACGGTCTTGCCGCTGCCTGTGGCCATCTTGCAAGCCAGGCGATAAAGGAGAGGATTGGCAAGTTCGTTGGCCCTGCGAAGTTCATTTTCAATCCAGGCGTCACCGTAGTTCTTGGCCGCCTCAGTGATGTAAATGACTGTTTCCAGGGCTTCTATCTGGCAATAAAAGAGCCTTGGCTCCCGCTCCGGTCGTTGCCAGTATTCCAGCAGACGCCCGGTTGTCTTTGTGATGCCTAAATACCGGCCCTGCCTCCACTTGGCGACTCGGGCACGTACATGATTGATGAACTCGTTTTCTTTGAGCCGGTCCTGAGTCCATTCGGTTTCGAATGAGAGCTGCTTTTGTTTTCCTTTCTTTTTCGGCTTGGGAATGGGGATGAAGTAGGAGCTTTCGCGTCGGGCTTCCACAATCTCATTTGTGATACCCTCTTCGGAAAAGAGGAAGTGCCTTTTTGGTTCTTCAAAGGGTGAATTGATGACCGGGTTCTCTATGACAACCTGTTCCATTCATTCCTACCCTGTGTTTGCGTGTTGGGTAAGCCGGACTGGTCCTAGCACTGAGGGCATTCCTTAACTATTGTAGTATGGGATTGCTTGCTGTTAACCCCGAGAAGGCGCACATTCTGCGTAGCGGGACAGGCCGGGGATTTGTCATTGCGCTCCACGAGGACATAAATGGTTTACTCTCCGTGTACTCAGGGTCCAAGCCTCTTCATTGCATTGGATTTAATATCCTTTCAGACAGCATAACATGTAACAACAGCAGTCAGAAAGATCAAGAGTGGACCGTCAATCGGAGACGTTTGCGGACCTGGAGGCCAAGCTTGAAATATTGATGTATTACCTTCCTGTTTTGTATCCAGCTCATCCTATGAATCCTGTCTACTGAAGAACGTTTTAGTTTACTCGGCCTGAAAATGTTCCTTTTGAAATCTTTTCTCAAAAAGGAACATCAGAATTGGACTTGATCCAATAAAAATGGAAAACCCCTTGACCTGTGACAAGTAAGTATGAAACTCTTTTGTTATAATCGGCCAAAAGAGGGGGTCGACTTTAATGTTGAGAGAGTGGGGGAGGGTTGAGAATATTTAGGGTACGTTGCGAAAGTGTCAAAATAAACCGGCATAGGGTAGGGGATGAAAGAGCCCTACATGAAAAAATTAGCTGATTCATCATGGCTCTGGGTCATACGTGGGTAACCGCGAGGTTGCATGTGAAGCGTTGAAGAGGAAGCGTAGGCTGAAAAAGGAGGAAGTTAAGAAATGCCGCAAACAGTAGCAATTCATAGGAGCCTGGCAGAAGCTGTCACAAAATTTGTGCATTCCCTTCATCACATCTATTCAGGAATAAATATAAAGCCGATTTCTAATTACGAAGACGAAGATCTTACGTTTGAGATAAGGATTCCGAAAAACCTTTCAATTGATCAGGTTTTAGAGACTTGCCATAAGGAGTGCATCAAAGTTGAAGATGAGTATGATTTATTTATTCTTCCGCATGTTATTTATGAGCAATAAAGAAGGGGGTAAAAGGAGACTTGTAAATGGCATACCCGCTTTTCACACGCGTATCTTTGAAAGAAGATTTTCCTGAATATGGGCTTCATGAAGGTGATTTAGCCACCATTGTAGAAAAACACGACGGAGAACCGGGGCAGGAAACAGGCTATTCGCTGGAAGTTTTTAATGCAATTGGTGAAACTATCGCCGTACTGGTCGTTGAAGAATCCAAAATTGATGCGATCAAAAAAAATGAAATTTTTCATGTTCGAAGGCTTGATAAAATTGCAGCTCTTTGAACGCGATTTTTCATCCTATCACCTGAAGCGGCCGGGGTCATTGAGTTAAAAAAACTGGACACTTTGAAGAAAAAGCAGGCGGAGTTGATGGGTTTGATGAAGAACTGCGGTATTATGCGGACAAGCGCATAGAACTGGATCTTGTTGATTGGGTGATCAAGCATTTTATTTTATGGACATTAAACAGATAACAGCCAGCCTGAAACAGATTTTCGAGGAATACAAGAAACGGATAGTCTTCTGGTATGACAGGGAAGGGGAATTCAGTGAGATCATTCCTTCTTTGGAGTTGGAAGGAGTTACCACCCTCCGTCTGGATGAAACCGGCCCTTTTGAATTAAAGATCAAATTGGAACTTGAAGATACAGAAAGCCGGTATGTTATCTACGCACCATATCCTGAACCTGTCCCTGAAGAAGACTGGCTTCTGGATATTCGCCTCTACAGCTATACCTTCCATGCGGACAAGGCATCCATAGTGCTCGACGAACTGGGTCTGACCAGCCAGGGCATGCGCCTTTATTTGAAAGGACGGAAGAATTTTTTCCGTAGCCAGGAACGGCTTAACAACCTAAAAAAATGGGTGAGCCCTGAGGACTCGGAAGATGATCTTGACCTCAAGATGCTGGCAGTTGTGACCAAGGCAGACCACCCGGATGTGTTTTACATTTTGATGAAAATCCTGCATTCTTTTTGCGCCGAAGGGTCATTTGACCCGAACAAAGAGCCTAAAGTCTGGGAGAAAATCAAGAAGCTGGAGCTGGATCAGCCGTTTTGGGAATTTATGGCCGGAACATTCGGCTATTCAAACGATTTCCCTAACCTGTCGGATCTTTTGATCAGGCTCTTAGTGACTGATTTTGGAGAAAACATAAAAGCCGACTTGCCGGTCGGTATAGATCATTTTTTGATCCGGAACGATCAACAGGGCCTCAATGCTTCTGTGTTTTTATCTCAGTGGCGAAGTCATATCATATACTCTCACACCTATAACCTGATATCCGGATATTTTGCTGAAGAACTGAACATCCAGGACCATTTGCTTGCCTTTGATAGTGAATCCTTGTCGGATATCAGGCCTTGATCATCGTTTGGGCCACTCGAACTGACATTCGAATATCGAATATCGAACAAGGAATCATGAACGTCGAAGGGAATGATTCTAAAATCCTTCATGATTCGAGATTCCTTGTTCGATATTCTGCAGTTTAACATCGTATTGGCCGAAACGATGATCAAGGCCGGGAATTTTATACGGCTATGGCAAATTATTGGCTGCGTTGGCGGTAGAAGATAAGCTTGCACAAACAAAAAAGCCGAAATCCGAAATCCGAAACCCGAAGTAATGTTTACATCCAAATGGCAAATGATCAAAACATGTATTAAACTAATACAGGTGCCAGAAAAAGATTCTTTTGGCAAAATGAGGTGAGCAATGATCGCAACGGAGCGAAACACTGTATTAATGATTTTCGGAAATTCGGCTATGGAGGGCCATGCCCTCCGGGTGGAACGCATCGGTACTATTTTAAGATCTATGCCTTGGATGCAGAGCTTTCGCAGGAGCCGGGTCTTACCAAGGCTGAGTTGCTCAAGGCCATAAAGGGCCACATCCTGGCCGAAGGTCAACTCATGGGCAGGTATAAGCGATAAAGGGATTATAGGCATTGCTGCCCAACAATGATAAATAAGCAAGCGGGTAATTGTGAAACACAGAAAAGGCAGGCTGCAAAATGGAAATAATAACAAGAGTGAGAGATTTTCCTGAAAAAATAAAATATCATCGTATCCCGCCTGATACTTACATCCGAGTAATCATAGACAAATCCGAAAAGAAAACCGGCAATGAAAGAATGCTGCTGCCGATAATCACTCACGAGGAACAGAAGCGGATACTGAATCTCATTCCGAAAGAATATGAGCCGGGAGCTTCGGAGGAACTGACAAAAATCATCGGCGAATCTCATGTGAATACTGAAACTCCCAAATTGTAAGAAATAATGGCATATCTTTTTGACACTAATCACTGTGTCTATCTTATGAACGGATGGGGCAGTTCCATACACAGGCTCACTTCGCAGGAGCGGAACACCGTGGCGGCGTTCGGCGAAATACGGAATGATACGGTTTATATGAGCGAGGTCTCTGTCGGAGAGCTTCTTTACGGAGTCGCACGTTCTCAGAGGAGAGAATATAACCGGAGAAGACTGGAAGTGCTGCTGTCGGCTGTCCCTCCTGTTCCCGTGATTCGCAGTGTATGGAAGATTTACGGGGAGACGAAGGCGGAACTGAGCATAGTCGGAAAGACAATCCCCGACATGGATCTGCTTATCGCCTCGACGGCAAAATGTTACGGCATGATTCTGGTCGCAAACGACAAACATATGAGAAATCTTCCTGATTCGTTTGTTCGGGAGAATTGGGCGGAAAGCAGCCGATGAAACTTTGTAAACAAAGGGCATAACCAATTTTTAAATCAAAGTATTAGCGGAAGAGCATCGTATAGCGAGCGGGTGACAAAATTTCCAGTCATGACTGTTTAGGAAAAGACCTTTGGGGGGACCTGCTTGCAAAACGGAAAATGTGGGTGGTTTTTCTCTTGACTTATAATGTCAAATTTTTATAATTGTACAGGTCAAATGTACAGTTTGTACCTAAATCCTGCATAAATTGTGAGGGTTCCTTATGCAGAAGGTTAATATCACTGAACTACGAAATCATCTACCCGATTATCTGGCCAAGGCCGGTTCCGGCCAGACACTTGTTATTACCTCAAGGGGACGTATTGTGGCCCGCCTTTCTCCCCCGGAGGATGTGAAGGCGGCTGCCCGGAAACGGCTCAAACAGCTACAAAGTATCTGTGAGATCGGGGATATTACTTCTCCCATAGATGAAAAATGGGATGCAGCAGATGATTGTGCTTGATACATGTATTCTCATTTTTGACAGTCTAAATCCAGGAAGATTAAGTAAATCTGCACGGCACGCCATTTCTAAAGGAGAGGAAAAATCAGCGCTTTCTTGTAGCGACATATCGCTGTGGGAAATCGCCATGCTTGTAAAGAGGCAACGCCTGAATCCCGGTACCGACTATCTGACATTCATGCAACTGATTCTGGATGCCAGGCAGATCAGGGTCATCCCAATCACGCCACAAATCGCAGATCTTTCTGTCTCCATGTCTTTTAAGGACAATCTTGACCCTGCAGATCGGATTATTGCCGCAACTGCCAAATTTCACAAGGGCAAACTCGTCACAAGTGATGGAAAGTTGCGTAAACTGAAAGGACTGCAAACGATATGGTGAGGAAACCGGCAGACGAGATTCCAGCTACAAGGATTGAGTATGTTTACATTTCTTCATGCTGCTGACATTCATCTGGATAGTCCTTTACTGAAGCTTGAGCATTATGATGGCGCACCTGTTGAAGATCTGCGTCATGCAACACGACGGGCCCTGGAAAATCTCGTAGAACTGGGCATTGTTGAGCGTGTTGATTTTGTCCTCATTGCAGGCGACCTGTATGACGGTGACTGGAAGGACTATAATACAGGTCTCTATTTTGTCTCCCAGATGACAAAACTGCGGGAGGCCGGGATTCCGGTCTACATTATTACCGGGAATCATGACGCTGCGAGCAAGATGACCAAAACACTCAGGCTTCCTGACAGTGTATTTATGTTTCCCACTGATAAACCGGGCACTGTCCATCTTGAAGACCTCGGGGTTGCGATCCACGGTCAGGGTTTTGCAAAACAGGCAGTGCGGAAGGATCTGTCGGCCGGATATCCCTCGGCTGTACCAGGCTGCTTTAACATCGGGATGCTCCACACCTGTGCGACCGGGCGCGAAGGTCATGAACCTTACGCACCCTGTAAGATTGAGGGTCTGTTATCAAAGGATTATGACTACTGGGCCCTGGGACATGTTCATAAAAAAGAGGTGCTCCACGAGGACCCGCTGATCGTTTTTCCCGGAAACATTCAGGGAAGGCACATTCGAGAAACCGGCCCCAAGGGATGTATGCTCGTTACTGTAGATGACAGCGGCCGTGCAAACGCTGATTTTCGTCCGCTTGACGTCATTCGTTGGATGCGGTGTCAAGTAGATGCATCAGGCGCGGATAGAGGCGACGACGTTGTAGATCGTATCTGTGAACAGGTTAAAGAACTACTTGAACAAAGCGGCCTGCCACTGGTGACGCGGATTGAGGTGGAAGGGTCGTGCCGTGTCCATGCCGAACTAGCGGCTGATCCGGAGCATTGGACCAATGAGATAAGGTCGGCAGCAATGGATTTGAGTAATGGCCGGATCTGGATCGAAAAGGTAAGACTCCGAACAAATCCCTTATCCAGAGGCAAGGTATCTGAGCCGGCCGACGGTCCGGTGGGCGAGATTCTCCACCTGCTTGATGAGGTCCAATCTGATCCGGCCCGGTTTGGGACGCTTGGTGAATCTTTAAATGATTTCTGGAAGAAGCTGCCAAGGGAGATCAAGCAGGGCAGGGATGCCATCTCACCGGACAATACCGAGTGGGTGACAAATATGCTCGATCAGGTCCGGCCCATGTTGCTCCGTCGTCTTGTCTCAAAAGGGGATGCCCCGTGAAGATACTCCAGATAGGACTCCTTGCGTTCGGTCCGTTCACCGACAAGATACTCGATCTCCACAAAGGACATGAAGGTCTGCACATTGTCTATGGCCTGAATGAGGCAGGTAAGACCTCGGCCCTGCGTGCGCTCAGACAACTACTCTATGGGATCCCGGAGAGGTCTTCAGACGGCTTCATTCATCCATACGCAAAGCTGCGGATCGGGGGAAAGCTCTTGAAAAGCGACGGAGCGGTCCTTGAGTTTGTGCGCCGGAAGGGCAGGGTCAATACACTCCGTGCCAGGGACGATGCCACGCTGATTGACGAATCGCATCTTCATACGTTTTTGGGCGGAGTGGACTCGGATCTATTTGCCACAATGTTCGGCATTGACCATGCTGACCTTGTCCAGGGAGGAGAGGAGATCATCCAGGGAGGTGGAGATGTAGGCCAGGTCCTTTTTGCCGCAGGCTCGGGGATTTCCGACCTCCGGAAGGTCCAGGACGAACTCCAGGCAGAAGCCGAAAATTTGTTCAAACCCAGGGGACAGACACAACGAATCAATAAAGCGCTGGCCACATTCAAGAAAAACAAAAAGGCCCTGAGCGAAGCAGAGCTGCCCGGCCAGGAATGGGTCCGGCATGACGTGGCGTTGCGTGAGGCGCTTGATCGCAAGCAATCTATTGATCAGGATTTAGGACAGAAACAGCGTGAAAAGCATCGTCTGGAGAGGATAAGAGAGGCCCTGCCTGCCATTAGCCAACAAAAAGGGTTGTTGAATGATCTTAAGATGTGCGCCGATGCAGTGCTCCTGCCTGCTGATTTCGGCAATCGGCGGCGGGATGCCCTTACAGATCTTCGGATTGCAGAAAACGACAAAATACAGGCCAGCCAAAGTCTCAAAGAGATCAACAAGACACTTGAGAAACTGGCAATTCCTGAATCCCTTATTGAAAACGCGGATTTGATCGAACAACTGCATCAGGACCTGGGCAGTCAACGCAAGGCAATGAAGGACCGGGCAGAACTCTTAATTAAAAGGAATAGCCTGGAGGCTGACGCAACTGCGATTCTAAAGGAGCTTCGTGAGGACCTCACACTCGATCAGGCCGGGCAGCTTCGGCTGAGTAAGGCGGAAAGCGTCAGGATCCAGAGGCTGGGCAACACGCATGAGAAGCTGGCAACCAGGATGGAAAGCGCCGGGGAGGAGATTTCCAAATATTCCCTAAGAATAGAATATCTGAAGAAAAGCCTTGCCGGTCTCGAAGATCCACGAGATACGAGTGATCTCCATGGGGCCATTGAGCATGCACGACAACACGGGGCGCTGGAAGAGCATTTTCAGACAGAATGCACGGAAATCCGCCTGACTGAGCAGGCGGCAGGGGTTGCTCTAAAGAGACAGCAACTTTGGGCGGGAAATCTTGATGACCTGGAACAGTTGCCTGTTCCATTGCCTGAGACCATTGATATATTTGAGCATCGTCTGAGTCAAGCAGATGAAGCAGTTACAAAGCAGCTTGCTGAAATCGATGAGTTCGAACGTAATGTGGTGGAACTTGATGGCAAGATCGAACAGTTGAGGCTGGAGCAGGAAGTCCCTACTGAGGACGACTTGCTTAGGGCAAGACGCAGACGCGAAGAGGGCTGGCAGCTTGTCCGCCGGGCCTGGGAGGAAAGACATGAACCAGGGATAGATGAGCGGGATTTTGTGGCATCTTTTAAATCTGCAAACGACCTGGCAGGGGCATATGAGCTCAGTGCTCAACGCGCCGATGAACTTGCTGACCGGCTCAGGCGTGAGGCCGACCGGGTCGCGAATAAAGCCACGCTTCTTGCGGACCGCGAGACGCGCAGAAATCAATGCGTGCGCTTGGAAGATATGGTCAAAACGGCTGAAGTTGAGCTTGCAAAGATCAAAGAAGAATGGTTCGCGGTGTGGGAAGCAATCGGGATTTCACCAAAATCGCCAAGGGAAATGCGTGTATGGGCCCAGGACCAGAGGGCCCTGGCAGACCAGGTCTCGACTATTCGTGAACAAAAGGCAAAGGCCGGCGTTCTTAAAGCCCTGATCAAGACGCATTGCAGGGAATTGAGCGAATGCCTTGTTACTTTGGGAGAGCCTGCTGCATATGCAGACAAGACATTGGTCCATCTTATAGAGAGGAGCCAAAAAGTCGTCGATCGTATGGTCCGGATAAAGTCCGAACACGAGCAGGTTGTCCGTGATCTGGAACAAAAGGAAAACGATTTGCTGGAAGCAAAATCAAGGGCCAAAAAGACCGAACAGGACCTCTTGCAGTGGCAATCCGAATGGACAAAGGCGATCCGGTTTCTGGGTCTTGAATCTGATGCCGACCCTGCCCAGGCCGTCTCTGTGATAGAGGATATCAAGGACCTCTTTGTGAAACTCAAAGAGGCGGAGGTACTTCGCCAACGGATTGATGGCATTGATACGGACGCAAAGGCATTTGCAGGGAAAGTCCATGATCTGACCGGGCGTGAGGTCCCGGACCTGTCAGGAATTCCGGTCGAACAGGCTGTTGCGGAATTCAATGCCCGGCTTACCAGGGCCAGAAAGGCAAAGACGCAACAGCAGAGCCTGGAGCAACAAGGCCGACAGGAGCAAGAAAAGTTGCGGATCGCTGAAGACGGGATAGCCAAGATCCATGCCCAACTGGCGACCATGTGTGAAGAGGCCCGCTGCAAAAGCCATGAGGACCTGCCTGCGGCTGAGGAACGTTCGGCCAGCCGGCAGCAGATCCGGTCCCAACTTGAGCAACTGGAAGAACAGTTGCGCAAACTGAGCGGCGGTGCAACCCTTGACGAGTTTATCCAAGACGCCCGGAGCGTTGATCCTGACAGCATCGATCCTGTTGTGGATCGGCTTGGTGAGGAAATCGAACAGTTGATCCGTCAGAAATCAGATCTGGATCAGACCATCGGGAGCGAGCGGACTGAGCTGAGCAAAATGGACGGCAGTGCCAGGGCTGCCGAGCTGGCTGAAGAAGGGCAGGGGCTTCTGGCTCGCCTTGAAACCGATGCGGAACAATATGTCCGCCTCCGGCTCGCATCAACTATTTTGAGTCAGGCGATTGAAAGATATCGTGAAAAGAACCAGGGTCCGATTCTGAAACGCTCAACGGATCTTTTTGCCCGTATGACTCTCGGTTCATTTGAGGGGCTCCGTTTGGAGTTCAGCGAAAGAGGCGATGCGGTGCTTGTGGGCGTCCGGCCCGGCGGCAAGGAGATCGTCGGTGTCGGGGGCATGAGTGACGGGACTGCTGACCAGCTCTATCTGGCAGTGCGGCTGGCCAGCCTTGAGACGTATCTGGAAAGAAACGAGGCCATGCCATTCATCGTTGACGATATCCTGATCAAGTTTGATGACGACCGGGCCGTTGCCACCCTGCAGGTCCTGGCCCAACTGGCCGAGCGGACGCAAATCATTTTCTTTACGCACCACCAACATCTTGTGGAACTGGCCAAGGCCCATATTGATGAGGATGCATTGTTCGAGTATGCTCTGTAGAGCCTCTTGCAAAATCTTGAATTTTGCAAAAGGCTCTGTATGGAGTTTTATATGGAAAATTCTAAAAAAACTATAAAGTACAAAGATCATACTATCAAAATCACGCCCCACGAAGACAGGTGTTCTCTGTTTGCCATGACCATACTCAATGGAGAAGGGAAAGAGGTAAAACACAGTAACCGCGCCGGGAAAAATGAGGACATTGCCCTTGAAAACGCAAAAAAAATGATTGATTTTGACATTGAATACGAAAAGCAGGAAACTGAAAAATAAAGAAGCTGTCATACTTGTCCATGGCCTCTGGATGAACGGGATGGAAATGAGCCTCCTCAGATATAGGCTCAATCGTTTTGGCTATCGACCATGGTCTTTCCATTATTCCAGCACCCGCATGGATCTTACCGAGATAGCAACTCGCCTGAACACTTTCGTGGAGCAAATTCCGGCTCAAACTATCCATTTTGTGGGACATAGCCTGGGGGGACTGGTTGTTCTAAAGCTGTTTGAAATTTTCCCCCGTCAGCGTCCCGGACGCATCGTCGCCCTGAGTCCGCCATATCAAGGCTGTGAAACAGCAAAGCGCTTAATTTGTTTTCCCGGTGGCCGGAATCTGCTCGGCCGCTGCATAACCCAGTTGCTCAAAGGTGATGGCCCTGTATGGTCAGGTGAGCGGGACCTCGGCGTCATAGCCGGCACTCTGAATTTAGGCTTTGGCAGACTTATCGGCGCTGTCGGTCGTTCAGGCGACGGAACCGTTTGTCTTGAGGAAATGCGTATCCCTAAGGCCCGCGATTTCATCACTTTACGGGTAAGCCATATGGGGCTTGTGGTCTCAAAAAGGGTCGCCACGGAGACATATCACTTCTTGGAACATGGGCGATTTTCTACTGTATAGATTGATCTGGCGATCCTTATTTATATTGGACTTTGCATAGGAAATATCGTTATTAACGTATTATATAATAGCCAAAGATGTCAGGTAAAAAGCGGGTTGGTAGATACAATCTGTCGTATGTTCGAATCATGCCGGGGGCACCATGAGGTCAAGGATTAACAGATCGCTCGCAGTCCTGCTATGTCTTCCTACATATAAGGATCTGATATGCCTGTTGCAGAGTTATAAATGCCTCATGGTCTCCTCCCTTATCGGGATGCAGCTCCTGGGCCTTGCGCCTGAACAGAAGAATAAATTCCTTCTTTTCCATGCGCGAAAATTTCTTAGCGCTTATACCCATCGCCTTAAAATGCTTTTCATCTGAGGATTTTGCAGGAGGCGGCCATACCTTATGTCCTGCAGTGCTATATCCAGCACTGCCGTCAGTAATTGGCCATTTGTATAAAACATCAAAGTACTGGATCAGATACTTTCGCAGATAAGGATGAAGACCTCTTACCTTCCAAGGGACTGCGCCTTGATTTAAAAAAGTGGAATCCTGGTCAAGCTTGCAGATCTCCTCCAGCAAATATTTGTCTATGAGGTCTTGATCCTGGGCGTCCGGGATGAAACGCGTAAGCCTGGGGGCAAACCGCCGGGGAATATCAAATATGGCATAGAGGTAATTTCTTTTCTCACGTGGACTGAGCATAAATTCCATGTCCTCAAGGACCTGTTCGATTTCGTCCCTTGACTTGTTGAGCAAGATGTTAAAAAAAGATAAGGGCTGGTTTGACAAATCATCTATCTTTGTGTCACAGAATTTGAGAAAGCATAGTCTGCGCCGGTCAAAAGGATGGATATCCTTCTGCATGGCTGCAAGCTCCGTTTTGCTGTATCTTCGCCTTTTACCCCCACGTTTACCAAATTGTTCCACGACCCTGCGAATTTCAGGTTCCAAAAAGGGCATAAATATCTCTTCCAGCTCATCGTAATTATAAACAACTCCCTGGGATGAGATGGCTTCCTCCACAGAAGGGTCAATATAGAATGCCCTGTCCCCCACATAGACTATGTATTCTTCAGGATCGTTACCCAAGTTAAACAGGCTTTTGCTAAGCCACGTATCTGACTCGCCCTGATAGGAATG
>CAZYEJ010000009.1:0-55122 GCA_964646435.1 uncultured Thermodesulfobacteriaceae bacterium | reverse complement strand
GACTATAGCAAATACTGAACAGAATGCGAAGGCTTAAGTTTTACATTGTACTAGTGTCCCGCAAGAAATTTTAAGTTGTCCTGCATTGCCTTAGAACATTTCTCACACCTAATAATGATACCTGCATTGAGCAATGATGATCTGATCTTCCTGAACGGTATAAACCATGCGGTGCTCATCGTTAATGCGCCTGCTCCAAAAGCCGCGCCACTGATGTTTTAAGGGCTCAGGTTTACCGGTTCCCTCAAAAGGGTGTCGGCAAATATCTTTTATAAGCTCATTGATCCGTCTGAGAATTTTCTTGTCGTTTTTCTGCCAGTAAAGATAATCATTCCATGCCTGGCCATGCCAGCTAATCATTGATCAGCTCATGTTCTTCGTAGATGCCTGCACGAATATCCGAGACAGCTTTATCAAGGCATTCTTTGTTTGCTTTGCTCTTCATCAGGTATTCGGTTTCCTGATAAGCGCCGAAGTTGTCCAGGTAATCCTGTAAAATATCCAACACCGTCTTCTCGGCAGACCTGCCATCTGTCCCGGCCAGAACAATTAATCTCTGCTCAAGGTTATCCGGTATAGTTATTGTAATCATAAGGTCTCCTTATTTTTTTGGGATTATCAAGCCTTCCCCCTACTGGCTATGTCTATGACCTTCGCTTTTTTGGTCTGCCCTGTGAGTAGTTCAGCCGCTCGATCCGCCGCCTTCTTTTTGGCATCTGGCAGGAACTTGGCATAACGCCTTGTTATGGCCGTGCTCTTGTGTGTTAGAAGCTCCCCTATCATATCCATGGTATATTCCCCTGAAGATGCCAAGGTGACCGCCAGGTGATGCCGTAGGCCGTGGAATGGCCTGAAAGACTCCGGTAGCCCCGCTGCTTTCTTTATTCCTTCCACTGATGAACAGTCAACGCGTTGCCTGCCAGCTCTGCCAGGGAAGAGGTAAGGGCTGTCAGGGTATCTTTCTGCCGTCCATAGGATTTGATCCTTGAGTAGATCGTGAACAGGCTGGCTCATAGGGACAGACGCATTCTTTCCGCCTTTGGGGTTAGCTAAGGTTATAAGGCTTTGCTCAAAGTCCACGTGCCCCAACTGTAGCTTGAATATTTCACCTCTTCTCATGCCCGTAAGCCATGCCAGCTTGACCATACGTGCCACATCCTGCCTGTGCCAAGTCTTCAGGACTTCCATAAGGCGCGAAGCTTGTTCATCTGTCAGATATTCAGTGACCTCGTTATTTTTTCGAGGAAGCTCAATTGTAAAAGGCAGGCGCGGGCACAGATTGTATTTCATGCCATAGTTAATAAGCCGTCTAAGTAGTTCCAGAGTATTGCCGATGGTGGCAGGGGCTTTGCCCTTCATATCGTGTTTTATGCGCTCAATATCAAGCTGTGAAAGACTGGACACCCTCTTTTGACTCCATGAGGCAAGGTGTTTATCCCATCTGTTAAGGTCAGTCTTGCGACCCTTGAGATTCAGACCTTTCTCGCTTGAGAAATAGGCGTCCTTTATCTCTGCCAGTGGCCGGTCATGGAGACGTTTTTCTGATCGAATTTCCTGAGCAGTTTTGACAGATCCATCATGCCGGATATCCCTGATTCTCTTGGCCCTGATTTCTGCAGCCAGTTGTGGCGAATATCCTTCACTCTTCCAACCTATCTTTTCCCATTTTTTATGACCATCAGATTTAAACGTGATCCAGTAACAGACGTCAGGTTGACCGTTGACTTTCCTGGCTGTAGAATGATAACCGTAAATGCCTTGGTATTTGCTTATTCGGTAACGTTTTGTTGCCATTTAAAAAACCTCTTCGGGCTCTACCCGTAGGTCATAGTGCAATTAGGGTTACCCTATTGCTACCCTAATGGTTAAAAAACATAGTGTTTCATTAAACAATACAGGCTTTTTATACCCGATAAAATATCTATAGTCAAGTGAAATTAAAGGGAATTAAAGATAATAGGCAGGGGTAGCAAAGTGTCAGGGTATGGGTTGTGGCCCCGAAGGCTGTGGGTTCGATTCCCATCGCTCACCCCATAAACGAAAAAGTTGAGATAAAAAGGTGCCGGGAAATACCTTTGGACAGTACTTCCGCATAACCACTTGGGGCGAGTCACATGGTCCTGCTCTGGGTGTAGTGATAGACGGGTGCCCACCGCGCCTTGCTCTGGATGAGGCAGTCATTCAAAAAACTTTGGACAGAAGGCGTCCGGGGAAGGGAGGGGCTGCGGAAAGCCCGCGAAAAGAACCTGATCTGGTGAAAATCCTTTCGGGTGTCTTTGAAGGGCAAACTACAGGTACACCCATATTTCTGATCATCAAAAACAAGGACGCCAAGAGCCAGGCATATGACCAGCTTAGGGACGTATTCAGACCTGGTCACGGCGACTACACTTACTGGAAAAAGTATGGAATTCGTGACCACAGGGGCGGAGGCAGGGCATCGGGAAGAGAAACCGCGGCAAGAGTGGCTGCGGCCGCAGTAGCCCAGGTATTCTTAAATACAGTGGGTGTTTCGGTTATTGCTTATACAGTTGCACTAGGCAAAGTAAAGGCACAAAAACGTGATCTTGATGCAGTCAATCAAAATAGGCTCTTTTGCCCTGACCTTATAGCAGCAGAAAAAATGGAAGAACGAATAGCCGATGTGAGATCCAAAGGTGACTCGGTTGGAGGAATTGTAGAGATTTTAGCAACAGGAGTGCCTTCCGGCCTCGGAGAACCGGTCTTTGACAAGCTTGATGCCGAGTTGGCCAAGGGACTTATGTCCATCGGTGCGGTAAAGGGCGTAGAGATTGGAGCCGGCTTCCGGGCTGCAGAGCTATTGGGATCGGAGAACAACGACCCCTTGGTACCAGGGGGCTTTTTGAGTAATAACTCCGGAGGCATACTGGCTGGTATCTCAAATGGTGATGATCTGGTTGTAAGGGCCGCTGTAAAGCCGATTCCGTCTATATCTAAAGAACAAGACACTATAACAGTGTCTGAGAAACCCGTTAAGCTCAAGGTGGGAGGGCGGCATGATGCCTCGGCAATTCCCCGGATAGTACCTGTGTGCGAGGCTATGGTACGTCTGGTACTCACAGACCACATACTCAGAGCAAGGGCACTTACACCTGATCTTTGGTCCTGAGTTTTTCTAAGAAACCATGGAATCTCAGATACATGTGGATATCGTCCCTAGCACCAGCACTCTAACAGTCGGAATTGTAGGCGGGCTGGGACGCATGGGAGGATGGTTTGCCAAATTTTTAAAAGGCGCTGGATTTCCAGTACTCATCTCTGATTTACACACAGAACTCTCATCTGAGGATCTTGCCCGGAAGTGCCAGGTCCTCATACTCTCCCTCCCCATGGAAGTGTTCCCGAAAGAAGTGGCCAAACTAGGTCCTCTGGTTCCGGAAAACTCCTTTATGACAGACCTCTGTTCACTTAAGCAGTCGCAGGTGGTGTGCATGCTGGAACACGCCCGCTGTGAGGTGGTAGGGACCCATCCGCTTTTCGGGCCGTCAGAGGATTCCATTAAGGGCAAGAGGGTGGCACTATGTCCGGGGCGTGGCAAAAGGTGGTTTAGCTGGTGGGAAGGACTTCTCCATCGACACGGGGCAGTGACATCTGTCGTTTCGCCTGAAGAACACGACCGCACCATGGCCTGGGCCCAGGCACTGAATCATTTCATACTTCTTTGTCTGGGAAAAACCCTGGATAAACATGGAATGGACCTTCAGCAGATACTGGCACTTGCACCCCCAAGTTTTGAACAACAGCTAAACATAGTAGCCAGGCTCTATCATCAGAACCCTGAACTCTATGCAACCATTCAGATGTCTAATCCATATACGAACAGTATCCTTGAGACATTTAGCCAATATGGAGAAGACCTGAGAAAGATAATCAAAAAAGGTGACCGCTCAGCATTTATAGAACTCTTTGAGGAAGTTCAGGACCTGGGACGCACGATCCTTTTATTAAAAAAAGATAGGAATGGGAACTAATGTCTCCCGGGCTGAAACCCCATGAAAATTCCCCCATATTTGAAGGTTGTGCCAAAAGGCATTGTTCTGAATCTCCATGTGCAACCCAAATCCTCCCGCACGGCTTTTGCCGGCCTTCACGGTGCATCACTTAAGCTCAAGGTCCAGCCTCCTCCTGTAGATGGTGCGGCCAACAAGGCCTGCCAGAAATTTCTGGCAAAACAATTTAAGATCTCTAAATCCTCGGTTGTGCTGAAATCAGGTGCTAATTCCAGGGAAAAGGCCTTTTTGATTGCAGGTATATCTTTAGATTACGCCTTAGCCCGACTGCCCAAGTAAGTGCCTCGTACAAACAACTCCGCACTAAATCAAGTTTATCCGAGACATATCCGATAAAATTAAAGACGTGTTTGCGTTTTTGTAGCTACTAATTTTTTAGGGGGGGTCTTTATGCCAGTCTTTGTATGGAAGGGCACCACGAGCAATGGCGAAATACAAAAAGGCGAGATCGAGGCCCAGGACGAGCAGGCGGTACGCCGTTTACTTCGACAACAACGAGTATCTCCTTCTAAGATCAGGGCCAAGTCCAAAGACCTGCTGGAGAATATAGCATTTTTCCAAACAAAGGTGGCACAAAAGGATATCGTTATCTTCACCAGGCAGTTATCCACAATGATAGATGCCGGCCTTCCCCTTATTCAGGGATTGGAAGTCCTTGCCGGTCAGCAAGAAAACAAGACCCTTAAAAAAATACTCCTGGATACCAAGTCTGATGTTGAAAGTGGCTCCACTTTTGCCGATGCCCTGAAGAAACACCCGAAGCAGTTTGATCGGCTCTTCTGCAATATGATCGCAGCAGGAGAGATGGGAGGGATATTGGATGATGTCTTAAAGCGTCTTGCCGACTATATGGAAAAGGCGCAGCGCCTTAAAAGAAAGGTTAAAGGGGCGCTGATTTATCCTATCATAGTACTTGCCATATCCGCCCTGGTCATTGGAGTAATCCTTATCTTTGTAATACCTGTGTTTGAGCAGATGTTTGCTGAATTCGGCGGTAGCCTGCCGGTTCCTACCCAGATGGTGGTCAACCTTAGTAATTTCGTAAAGTCCTATTTCCTGGTCATAATCGGTGCTGTGGTAGTTATGGTATTCCTGTTCAAAAAATACTACAAAACAAAAAAAGGAAGGCGTGTTGTAGACAGACTGATACTCAAATCCCCTGTATTTGGGCCTCTATTGAGAAAAGTGGCAGTGGCAAAACTTACCAGAACACTGGGCACCTTGATAGACAGCGGTGTACCCATACTTGAAACATTGAATGTCGCTGCCGGAACCGCCGGCAACAAAATGGTGGAGGAAGCCATATACAATGTGCGCTCCAGCATCAGTGAGGGGCGGACAATTGCACAGCCGCTTGCTGAAAGCGGGATCTTCCCCGCCATGGTAGTGCAGATGGTGTCGGTGGGTGAAACTACAGGCGCGCTGGACCAGATGCTGAACAAAATAGCGGATTTCTATGACGAAGAAGTGGAAACAGCAGTCGATACCTTGACCAGCATGATTGAGCCCTTCATGATAGTATTCCTCGGTGGTACTGTAGGTTCCATAATCATTGCCATGTATCTCCCCATCTTCTCAATGGCTGGGGCAGTATCAGGAAATTAGAGGCTTGTCTGCAACGATATCATAGCGCTTCAGGTTGGTCCCCATGGCGCGGTAAAGATTTGCCAGACCCTGGTTAAAATCCACAATAGCACTGGTCTTTCGAATTCGTGCCTGAATAACGCTATTCTGAAAAATCAGGACACGAAAGGTATCGGAAAGCCCTTCTTTAAGACGCTCCATCTCCTGTGCCAAAGTAATTTCGGCCAGTTTCTCCGTACGCTCTGCAACACAGATCCGCTCAAGGCTTCGATTAACAGTCACCAAGGAGTTCTTAACTTCTTTCTCCGCAGTTTCTTCCAGGCGTTTAAGCCTATATACCGCCTGGCGTTTTTCCATACCGGAACGGCGATAGCGTGCCTGTGAAGCACGATTGCCCAATGGATAGGAAAAGTGAAGCCCTGCATACCACTCATGTCCGTCCGCCTCAGACATCCGTGAAAGGGAATCTATGTAATCCCCTTCATAGGAGCTTGATGCTGTATCACCAGAAAAGGATACGGTTCGCTCTCCCCCAGACAGGCCGTTGGCCCCTAAGGTTGTCTCCAGGTCCAGACGAGGGAGCTTCTGATTGGCGTAGTATTCCAGCTTTATGTTCTGATTAGCGATTTCCATGCGCTGCTTCCGGATATCAGGACGTTTTCCCAAAGCAATAGCCAGCGTCTGTTCCAAATCGGGAAAGGTCTGCTTTTTCCCCGGAATCTTTTCTGTTACGAAAGGTTCCTTATAGAGTGTATCCTCCGGACGTATTCCCAGAAAGTCTCTTAATTGGTTAGCAAGAGTCTCTACCTGTTGTCTGGCAAAAATCACTTGCTCGTCCCTGGACACCATAGCGGTCTCTGATTCTTGTACCTCAGTGACTGGAACAACACCTGCTGCAAATTTTTCCCTGTTTCCTTCAAGAAGATTTCGGGCCAGTTCCCTGGATTCGATGCGAAAGCGGAGAATCTCCTGGGCCTCTGCAAGATCGTAATAGATGAGTTCAATCTCCTCACCTATCCGCTGGGCCCGATCCATATATCCTTCAGCGGTTTGGCTTGCCAGATTCTGGTTCATCCGAAGTTTTGCTGTATTGACATCAGTTCCGAAATTCCGAAGGAGCGGCTGAGTGAAATTCAAAAGCACGATATTTCGATATTGTGGACGCAATGCATCTACAGAAGAATTGTTCATGGAACGGTTGGATTTAAAAGAAATCTGCGACTCAAGGCCGAAACGGAACTTTTTGCGGATGCTTATATCACCACCGGTCTCCCGGTACTTATCGAAGTCATCTTCGGAAAAAGCTATGGCAGTCGGGATCTTTTGCTCCAGAGACGATACCCCCATTTCAATCACCGGATCGAACTCCGCCTTTTCGACAGTCACGTTTTCCCGGCTGATTGGGATATTGAGTTCTTCTACCTGCAGATCCAAATTATATTGGATGCCTCTTGCAATGGCACTCTGCAATGTCAGGACCTTTGCCCCTGCCGGGATATCCTCATTGTTCTCTTGAGCTGAGATAGGGTTGCTCAAGAAAAAAATTACCAGAAAACTTGTAACATTCACCAGCAATATGCTTTGCAACATCATGGAGCCTCCTTCACTATGGGCATCAGCACTTTTGACGCCAAAGACCATTGAGCATCCTCATCAGGATAAAAGCCATTTTCTCTGCTGAAACTCGCACGGCAAGTACTGTGAATAAGTTTATTTTGTGTTTATTTTGTGTTTGTGTTGATATGCTATAATTAAGACAAATTTTATTGCAGCCACATCAGGTAATTAGTGCCTGAACGGCCTTTTCATTCAGACACTAATTACTTATAAAATAAATTATGAGCAAGACAAATCCGACAACAACGAGATGCGAGACTGAAGCCATGCCCATAGCCTTTGTGGGAGCGGGCCCAGGAGACCCTGCCCTTATCACCCTAAAAGGGCATCAGTTCCTCCAGAAGGCAGACGTAGTCATCTACACAGGTTCCCTGGTCCCCAAGGACCTGATTTCCCACCTCTCCGCACTAATATACAACTCCGCAGGAATGACCCTGGAGCAAGTCATTTCCATCATGGTCTCTGCAGCAAAATCAGGTAGACGGGTAGTACGACTCCACACAGGAGATCCTGCCATCTATAGCGCCATCCTGGAACAAATAGAATGCCTGCGAAAAGAAAGCATACCCTTTGAAGTCGTCCCTGGCGTCACAGCCGGGTTTGCCGCCGCTGCTGTCCTGGGCCGGGAGCTCACAATTCCGGGGATTACGCAGACTGTCATTTTCTCCAGGATAGGCGGCCGGACCCCTGTGCCTCCATCTGAGGAGCTGTCGCTCCTGGCCAAGATCCAGGCCACGCTGATTCTTTATCTGAGTGTGGGCCACATAAGGCTGGTTCAGAAAGCCCTGCTGGCAGGCGGATACTCTTCGGATACACCTGTAGTGGTGATAGAAAAAGTGAGCTGGCCGAATCAACATATTGTCAGTGGAAAGCTTGAAAATATTGGGATAAAGGTTGAGCAGGTAGGTATTTCAAAAACTGCTGTGATATTAGTGGGAAAGGTCCTGTCTGAGCCTGAGCACCTGCATAGAAAACGCTCCCTTCTCTATGATCCGGAGTTCTCCCATGGGTACAGAAAGGGCCAGAGTCATTCAAAGGTCGATGCCTCCTCCGAACCTCCTCTTGATTGCTACTCCCCTGCAAACAACAAGGCAACCCATCGAACTGTAAGCGTTCACAGGCTACTGCAGATGCGAGGCGGAGGGTATGCAGACGTACTTCCTGTACTTCAAGTGCCCGACAACAAAGCAGATGTGGTGCCCTGTGAACGCTTACGAATAATTTTTGTATATCTAACTCCTGGAGGCAGGGCCCTGGCCCAGCGCCTTTCTGAATTGCTTTCCAGTAAGGATGTATTGATTTATTCCTACAACGAACTGCTTGGAGAACAACTTATAAATAAATTCTGGCAGAAAGGCATGGGGCTTGTCTTTATAATGGCAGCGGGAATAGTGATCAGGGCCATAGCCCCATTGCTTAAAAGCAAACTGGATGATCCGGCGGTTGTTGTTATGGATGAGGCAGGACATCACGCAGTAAGTCTTTTGTCCGGTCATCTTGGAGGCGCCAATGAACTGGCCCGGATGCTGGCGCTAAAGGCAGGAGGACAGGCGGTTATTACCACAGCGTCTGATATGCTGGGTTTAGTGGCGCTCGACATGTGGGCCAGGGTTCAGGACCTGGTCCCTGATGATCGTTCTGCTCTGAAAAAGGCATCTGCCGCCATGGTAGCCTCCGGTAGCCTCAAGACATACACTGATTGCCATGTACGCTCTCTGCCTGCGGGTCTTATTAAGGTTTACGATCCAGACAAGGCCCGGTTGATCATCTCCCCATACTTAATCCCGGAAGTTAAACCAATTCTTCACCTATATCCCAGAATATTTGCCATGGGAATAGGTTGCAACCGTAACACCCCGTCTCAGGCCATGGAAAAAGCAGCAGAGGAATTTCTTAAGAGGCATAAAGTCTCCCCAAAAGCCCTTTTTACCTTGGCCAGCATTGATGCCAAAAAGGACGAGGCATGTCTATTAGCCCTTGCGCAGAAGTGGAACCTTGACATCCGGTTTTTCACAGCAGAACAGCTAAATACTGTACCGGTAAAAGAGCCCTCTCATTACGCCATGGAAGCTGTAGGTGCATATGGTGTGGCAGAGCCCTCGGCCATACTGGCAGTTGACAATGGGAAGCTTCGCTTCCAAAAAGAAAAGACTAACGGCATCACACTGGCCCTTGGGAAAAAGGGCTTTACCCTGACAGAAAACCAGATCCTTTAAAGTAAGGGAAAAAAAATTCAATATACCGTTGACATGGAGTCCTAAATGGTGCTACACAAAATAATATACAGTAGCTGGAAATACCGCTTCGGCCCAAATCGCAAAAAAGCGATTTTTTATTAACTTTATAAAACTGAAGGAGGCAAAGATGACCGATCAACGCTTAATGACCATGATTATCGTCTCAAACATTTTATCCGCTTATTATGGGAATAAAGCCAGCTTTTGCGCCATAAATAATAAAAAGCCGGATGATGCGGAAAAGGAATATCTATTGAAAAGAGTAATCACAATGTTTGAAAACTTGAGTACGAGTTATCTTAAGGATATTGAAGAAATTGCTGAAGGTGCCAAATAATTAAAAAACTAAAAGCAGTGTTACTTATTCCAGTCTGGCCTCCAGCATCTGCAAGCTTAGGCATCAGATTGAATAAATGGATTGATTAAGAATTGTTTATTTACAAAAAAAGTCTCTGTCGGCAGATGCCGGCAGAGGCTTATAATATTAGGTATATTTTTAATTTACCACCAACTGATTGTCTTATCCGCTTCCCAAATCATGTCAACGACCTTATCATAATCAGAATTTTCTTCATAAAGCCTGAATTCCTTGACCTCATTATCTTTGCTCATCATCTCACTTAACTTTTTTGTCACTTCTTCCCCAGCGCCTTCTCTGGGCTTAAAACGATATAAATATAAGAGCTTCATCAAAATCTACTCCTTTTTTACTCAGTCTTAGCACTCTCAACGGTCTTGCTATCAGCACACATACTTGGCAGTTCACGCAATTGATAGGGCAGGCCATAAGCTATGACAAAATCGGCCTCAAGGGCCTTTTTGCTCAATTCTTCCAAAGTAATAGGGGTAAGACCAAGCTCATCTACATTGTATTTCTTGGCCTCCTCATCCACAGTATCAACTACACAAAAAGCATCGCCTTCCAGATCACGCATCCACTCGAGATTCTCTGCCATATATTCTGTGATTGGAGGTAGTTTCTGATGTAAAATAGCTGCAAAACCATAATGATTTTCTACTGCTACTCCCAAGCTAGAACGCATAGCATCAGGAATATACATCTTGTTGGGAATCAGGAACATAAATTTATAAACAGCCATATTATTACCTCCTATAAGCTAATATACTTGCCACATATATCAACGATTACTCCATGGTAGGCCTGTGTGCGCATCTGTTTCTCTGTCAATCCAGTTGGAACACCGTCGAATCCTTCACATGTATAACTATCAAGACAAATGGCCAGATCGTCTTCTGGAATCGACTTTACAAATTCCGGAAAATCGGGCTGCTGAACAAGATGAACAGACTTAAAAGTGAAAAAGACCCTTACCTTTTTGCCCGCCTTTTGGACAGACTTCACAATTCCTTTTAAGTGACACCAAGTCTCTTGATGAGGATTTGTTACAAATATTCCCAACTTATTAATGTCTCTTTCTTCTTCAGGCATCTCTACTAACCTCCTTTTTTCACATAGAAGAGGAATGAACCATCCCCTGCATCGTCACAACCCAGATATTCATGCCCGTCTTTTTTACACATTCCAGGCAAATCGTTTTTTGTCCCTGGATCAGAACCAATACCCAATAATATTTTACTTGGCTCCATACTTTTCAGCTTCTTTTTCATCTTCAGCTGAGGCATAGGACAACTTAAGCCCTTTAAGTCTATTGTTTCATCAGGCTTTACACTATCACCTATTGCCATTTTAATACCTCCTTTTTTTAGTAGTTTCTAGTTAAATATTTGATGGAAACTTAATGCGACAAATACATAAATAAACAGATTAAGCCTTTTTTATGTAAAAATGAAAAAACTGGCATCTTCTCTTTCACCAAAGTACTCATGATCAACAGATTCACACCATTCACAAGTACCAAGCCTACATATCTTTGTCACTATGATATCACGCAGTCCGTCTTTTATAATACAAATAATCTCAAAAAAAGCTTGCATCACAGAAAAAAGGCGATAAAAAAGACTAAAGTGTATTCTAAAGTAAAAAACCAATAATCATTTGGTCTGTACCAAACTTAATTTACTGTGTCAAGCTTTCATTGAATGGCCGTTCACCTTAAAGACCAGGCTATCTTGTTGATTTAAATATTGAAATAAAAGCATACTCTAAGGAGAACCTGACATGCTCTTAACTAGTAAAACTATTATTCTGTGCCTGCTGATCACCTTTCCCATTCTCCTCATCATGCCCCTTGGCTCTTTGGCAAGGGAACTTATTCCAGGGCTGAACAAGACCAGGCTCTCTAACGGACTTACTGCCATTGTGAAAGAAAACCACAGGGCGCCGGTTGTGGCCATACAGGTGTGGGTCCAGGCAGGCAGTGTTTACGAAACCGAAGGGGAGAGAGGCATTACCCACTTGATCGAACACATGATCTTCAAGGGCACAGAAAAAAGAGGGCCTGGAGAAGTGGCAAAGGAAATAGAATCTGTCGGAGGGTCCATTAATGCTTATACATCTCTTGATTATACAGTCTACCACTGCGTGGTCCCAAAACAGTTCCTGGACAATGCCCTGGACGTACTTTCAGACGCGGTATTTCACTCATCATTCGATCCCGATGAATTAGACCGAGAGAAAAAAGTGGTGCTTGAAGAAATAAGGATGAGAGACGACAGGCCAAGGGCAAGACTTTCCAGCTTATTAATGGAGACGGCATATAAGGCTCACCCATATGGATTCCCTGTAATCGGCTATCCTGAAACGGTCGAGTCTTTTGGACGCAAAGACATCCTGACCTATATGGAAAGAAGGTATCGACCCTCACAAATTACCGTTGTTGTTGTTGGAGACGTCGGGGTATCTCAGGCCCTGGCCGGTATCCAGAACACCTTTGGATCAGCAACAAAAAAAGAGCCGCAAAAATTCACCTATCCATCAGAGCCGCGGCAGGACACCCCGAGAATCGCTATGGAGACAATGGAAATCCAGGAAGGATACCTGGCTGTAGCGTTTTCAGGGCTGCCCAACTTCAATGACCCGGATGTACCTGCCCTGGACGTTTTAGCTGCCCTGTTGGGAAAAGGGGAGAGCTCAAGGCTTACCTCGTCTCTACGAAATCGGCTGCAGATGGTCCATAGCATTGATGCAGCAGCATTTACGCCGGCAGGACCGGGGCTATTCGAGATTACTGTCTCTCTTGATCCGGAAAAGACCCAGGAAGCATTAATGCAGATATTCCATGAAATCTTCCGTCTGGAGAATGAGGGAATACTTGAGGAAGAGCTGGAGCGCGCAAAAGTCCAGGTAGAGACGGATTTTGTCTACATCCAGGAAACCATGGAAGGAGAAGCAAGAAAGCTCGGTGTCTTTGAGACCCTTTCAAAGGACCCTCATGCAGAAAAACTCTATCTTGAGAAGGTTCGGGAGGTGACGGCCCAGGATGTCCAGCAGGTTGCCGGACAAATTTTCAGACAGGAAAACATCAGTGTGGCCATGGTAATGCCAAAGAATCGCCTGCCTGAGCTTACGAGCCAGGAACTGGGAGTAATGGTCCAGGAGGCGGAACTCCTGGCCAAGGGAATAGAGTCTGACAGCGGTAATCTTATTCACCCTGTCAAGAGGTTTAGCCTTTCCAACGGCCTCACAGTCCTTGTCCAAGAGGCCTCGGAAGTACCTACTGTTGCTGCAACATTGGTATTCCCTGGAGGAGTGAGATACGAAAGCGAGAAAAGTAACGGTCTCTTCAACTTCCTCGCAAAGGCCTGGACAAAAGGAACCGAGGCCCACAGCGCCCAGGGTATTGCCGAAATAATAGAGGGACTGGGTAGTAGCGTCAGCGGCTTTTCTGGTCAGAATACCCTTGGACTTCAAGGCCGTTTTTTGAGTCAAAACCTGGATAAGGGCCTTGCCCTCTTCACTGAGATCCTGCTCACGCCCACTTTCCCATCTGAAGAAATAAAAAAGCTCCGTCCATTGATACTTGCAGAGCTTAAACGTCAGGATGATTATCTGCCTGGAGTTGCAGTAAGAGAATTCCGTCGTCTGCTTTTCTCGCCCCATCCATATGGCATGAACCCGTTGGGAAAGGCCTCTGTCATTAAAGCTATCAATTCAAAAAATCTGTTTGAGACTTATCGGTATTTTGTAATACCCGACAGGGGAGTGCTCTCCATAGTTGGAGATATTCGTGCTGAAGAAATCATCTCAAGTATTGAAACCATGCTTGGTGCCTGGTCGGTGGAATCGGAGATATCACTTCCCACACCTCCTGAGCCAGACCCTCTGATTTCACCCAAAATTCTGACCCTGAAGAGGGACAAACAACAAGTACACATTGTGCTTGGTTTCCCAGGGACCACTTTTAACAACCCTGACCGCTATGCCCTTCAAACCCTGAATGCAGTACTTTCAGGTCAGGGCGGCCGCCTGTTCATTGATCTCAGGGACAAGGAAAGTCTGGCTTATTCCGTGACCTCATTCCTTGGGCTTGGCCTGGACTATGGATCCTTTGCCTTCTACATTGCCTGCGCGCCTGAAAAAAAGAACAGGGCCTTAAAGGCCCTGTGGCGGGAAATCTACATGGCAACAGGGAAACCAGTGACTGATGATGAGTTGGAAAGGGCCAAAAAATGGCTTATCGGAACCCATGAGATAGGCCTTCAAACCAACAGGGCCCAGGCCATTGACATGGCCTTGAATGAACTCTATGGCCTAGGATATAACTTCGCGTCGGAATACGTTCGGAAAATAGACGAGGTAACTGCGGATCAAGTACTTAATGTGGCCAAAAAATTTATGAATTCAGAAGAATACATACTCGTAAGAGTAGGCCAGTAAAGAAACGTTATGCTCAAACACATCAGCCTCATTGTCAGGCACGAGACCGAAATCCCAAAGAGGATCGGAGAAGCCCTGGAAGAACTTTTCCAAAGACGCGGGGTCTCTGTCACTGAAGGGCAGGTAGATCCTCAAGCCGAGGCTATAGTAGTGCTTGGAGGAGACGGCACGCTGCTGCATGTGGCTGGAAAGGCCTATCAGCTCGGGATTCCCATGCTCGGCATAAACCTGGGGGGCCTGGGATTCCTTACTGAGATCCACATGGACGAGATGGAACAGGCCCTGGATTCCTTGATATCAGGAACTCTTGAACTGGACAGGCGAGCGATGCTCTCGGTTACGGTAAAAGTATCTGATAGTAGCAGCCCGACTTACTATGCACTCAACGAAGCAGTGATCAGCAAAGGCCCTCTGGATACGATTATAACACTTCCTACCTGGGCTGGCGGCTCATTCCTTACCACATACCGTGGTGATGGCCTGATCATCTCCACTGCAACCGGATCCACTGCATATAACCTCTCTGCCGGCGGCCCTATCCTGCACCCAGGCATCGAGGCCCTTATATTGACCCCGATATGTCCCTTTGCCCTGAATGCGCGGCCCCTTATATTGCCGGGTCAAATGAAGGTGGCAATACAGCTCGGGAATGCCACGGAAAAGATCAGCTTAATATTAGACGGTCAGGTAAGCCAGGAACTCAATGAAGGGGACTGGGTTGAGATGCAAAAGGCCAAGGGACACCTAAAACTCATAAAGTCCCCGTTCAGGGACTACTTCACAATTTTAAGGGAAAAGCTTGGATGGGCAAAAGGTGTGGGGATGTAGAGGCGAGCTGTTAGCCTTTAGCTGTCAGCTATTAGCTAAACGCTGATCGCTGACAGCTAATCGCTCAACCTTAAGCCTTTTCCTTCTCTGAGAATGTTTCCTCACCCTTTTCAGACTTCATGTGGGCAACAAGGCGTTCTTTCTCCCGCGCCATGGCCTCTTTACCTGCTTCGTAAGCAGATTCCAAAACAGCCTTTTTTTGATCGATCATCTCTCTGCTCTTATCAAGGAGATCACCGGCTTTGTCACAAACATCTTCTGCTACCTTATGGGCCTCACCACGGACCGTATAGGCCTGTTCCCTTATCCGATCTCTAATTTCAGGACCGGTTCTAGGAGTAAGTAACGTGGCCAAACCGGCCCCGACAGCGCCTCCCAGTAAGAATGCTATGGCCACACAACCTGCAGAATAGCGACCTTCACTATTGCTCATTTCTTGCTACCTCCTTTAAGTCTAAAGTTCTCAGAAAGAAACTCCAAAGACGTCTTGATGCCTGTGGCTATACTTGCTACCTGCACACCTAACCCGGAAAGCCCCGACCTGGCAATGTCTGTTGCAAGCCGGACGGTCTCGCCTGTCTCGCGTGCGGCCTCAAAAAAATCCTGTGTCTGCTGAACCTTGACCTTAATATCACCTGTCAAATCCTGGATATCCCCGGTAATTTGATGAACATCATCCAAAATCGGGGGAAGATCCTTCTCAAAAGTCCTTCCTAGGTCCTGATAGGCCTTGGCAGTATCCTTAAGTTCTACAAGGAGAGGCGTTAACTCATTCTCTATCAGGGCCAGACGCTGATTTATCTCGCTCAATGTACCCTGAGCCGTATCCTCCAGCTCCGACAGTTTAGAAACTACAGGATTAAACTGAGCCAATGTGTCGTCAATAGCAGTCTGGCTTTTAAATAAGACCCCGTCTAAGCTCTCCAGCGTGCTCTGGACACTCTTTGACAACCTGACAAGATAAATCACAAGAAATACAAAGGCTCCAACTATGACAGGGAGTGCAAACGAACTTATTATAGATAACATATACTCCCCCAAGGAAGACGTCCCAAGGAAAAAAATTTGTTAAGTGGCTTCTGTAACATTTGCAACATAAACATGGCTCACGGCCTTTGCAAGCACATTTATAAAGTTTGAAAATCTTCCATCATAAAAAAATCAGCTTAGATCGTAACCAGTACTTTTATTTACATCTGAAAAGTGGTATTAAATTTAGGACAATCTGGAACGGTGAACCTACTTGCAGACCGTCTCTTGCATTTTCAACCAACGTAAGGAGATGACTAAGCTGTGATCAAAATTGTTATTGTTGGAATTGGTAACTGCGCAAGTTCCCTGATTCAGGGAATTCACTACTATCGTGGCAAAAACTCAGAAGATGTTATCGGCCTGATGCATTGGGAAATTGAGGGATATAAGCCCGGAGACATAGAGGTCGTTGCGGCATACGACGTTGACAAACGCAAGGTTGGCAAGGATGTGTATGAAGCTGTCTTTGCCGAACCTAACTGCACAAAGGCCATCTATCCGAATCTCCCTCGATCAGGGGTTACGGTGCGGATGGGCAGAATTCTGGACAGTGTTGCAGGCCACATGAAAAATTATGACGATAAATTCACTTTCGTCCTGGCCGATAAACCGGAAACAACTAAAGAAGAAGTCGTCAAGGTGATCAAGGAGTCCGGCGCTGAAATCCTCCTGAACTATCTTCCTGTGGGCTCCGAAGAGGCCACGCGGTTTTATGTTGAATGTGCGCTGGATGCAGGGATTGCTCTTATTAATAACATTCCGGTATTCATCGCAAGTGATCCGGAGTGGGCAAAACGCTTCGAGGAAAAAAATATTCCTGTCATCGGTGACGACATCAAGTCCCAGATGGGTGCCACCATAGTTCACCGCGTGCTGACCGATCTGTTCAAGAAACGAGGCGTCAAGCTGGAACGTACATACCAGCTCAATACCGGTGGCAACACTGATTTTCTTAATATGCTCAGCCGCAAACGCTTAATCTCGAAAAAAGTATCCAAGACAGAGGCTGTTCAGGCAGTGGCTGCCAAGCGTCTGAATGATGAAAACATCCATATTGGCCCGAGTGATTATGTGGCATGGCAAAAAGACAACAAGATCTGTTTCATTCGCATGGAAGGCAAACTCTTTGGTGATGTGCCAATGAACCTGGAACTTCGCCTTTCCGTAGAGGATTCACCCAACTCGGCCGGTGTGGCCATTGATGCCATCCGCTGTACAAAACTGGCCTTAAACAGAGGTCAAGGCGGAGCTCTTTATGCGCCGTCAGCCTATTTCTGTAAACATCCCCCTCGCCAGTTCACCGACAGTGAGGCATTCCAAATGATAGAACAATTTATCAGCGGTGAGTAGGGGGTATCAGAACTCACGACTCAACGGTTTTGAACCTTGAACCTCTGAACCCTTGAACGGCTACCATTTCTACCCGGACACAACTATGGCTGAGAGGTCACCAATTCTGAGAAAAAGGCGGGCTATATTCCAGAGGAGTGCCAGCCGGTTGGCCCTTACATCTGTGTTCTCTGTCATGACCATCACATGGTCAAAAAAGCTGTCCACTTGAGGCTTGAGAGACAACAGAGTAACCAGGGCCTGCTCATAGTCCCGGCTTTCAAGGAAAACATCAACCTTTTTTTCTACAGAAAGATATACCTTATAAAGTGCCTTTTCCTGTTCCGCTTCAAGCAGTGAGGGATTCACTGTCCCGCCTTCAAAGCCCTTAAGTATGTTCATTATCCGCTTAAAGGCAACGCTCAAGGGCTCAAATTCCGGCCTCGAACGGACAGACGCCAGGGCCCTTGCCCTCAGAACACAGTCCTTCACATCATCGAACTCTACCCTGGTGGCTGCCTCTACCACGTCATGGTCCATTCCCCTGGCAGTGAGATCATAAGAAAAGCGTCGTTTGAAAAAAGTAATGACTTCGGCAATAAGCTCTCTCGATACCTCTGAAAGCTGATTCTCAAGCCGGTGTGAGGCCTCTGCGATCAGTTCCTCCAAGGACAGAGACATGGATCTTTCTTCCACTATGTGGAGGATGCCGAGGGCCAGCCTCCTCAGACCATAGGGATCAGCAGTACCGGAAGGCTTGAGCCCGATGGCAATGGTCCCGCAGATAGTATCCATCTTGTCCGCAATACTGAGCAATGCCCCTGGGAGACTCTCAGGAAGCTCCCCTCCTGACCGGATCGGCATATAGTGTTCTTCTATGGCATTGGCCACCTCTTGGCTTTCACCGGATAGAAGGGCGTATTCTCTCCCGATTATGCCCTGGAGGCTTGGAAACTCACCTACCATCTCTGTCAAAAGGTCCGCTTTGCAGAGCCAGGCTGCCCTCTCAACCACTTTCACCTTATCCCGGGCCACCTGTTCGGCAAGGTAATGAGCAAGTGCCTTTACCCTGTGAATTTTGTCAAGGACGGACCCAAGACGTTTATGAAAAATCATCCCTGAGAGATCAGCAACAAAGGCCTCCAGAGGTCGCTTCAGATCCTCCTTAAAGAAAAAATCCGCATCACTAAGCCTCGCCCTGAGCACCCTTTCATGACCCTCGCATACAAGCCCTGGCCTCGGTGAGAGTGTATTGTTGATAGCCACGAAATGCGGCATAAGATCACCTTTATAATCCACAACGGCGAAATACTTCTGGTGCTCCCTCATGCAGGTTATTAACACATCGCGGGGAAGAGCCAAAAAATGTTTATCAAAAGAGCCGCATACCGCAGATGGAAACTCGGTAAGATAGGTATTAATATCCACGAGTTCATCGTCGGAGAGGATGTTGCCGCTGACCGATGCCGTGACATTCCGGGCATCTTCAAGGAGTCTGTTTCTCCTGACTGAGGGATCAGCCAGCACAAAGACCCCTTCAAGGGCTTTTACATAGCCCTCCGGATTTGATGGCACACTGATCGCCTCAGGGGCCATGAACCGGTGTCCATGGCTTTCAGAACCAGTCTCGACCCCTGCAAGGCTGAAAGGAACTACATCTTCTCCATAGAGGGCAACAAGCCAGCGAATAGGCCTTGCAAAGCGCAGATCCTCCGTACCCCACCGCATGGTCTTTGGGAATGGAATTGCGGTTATGACCAAGGGAAGGAGTTTGCTTAAAAGCTCAATCGTCTCTCTGCCGGGGACTATCCTGCGCAGCACTATGTAAAGTCCCTTTTCAGTGTCTTCCACCTGCAAGTCTTCAACCCTGACCCCGTGACTACGCGCAAATCCCTCTCCTGCCTTTGTAGGCTTTCCGTCAGATGAAAAGGCAACTTTTGCAGGCGGGCCTGTAATAATCTCTTCTCTATCAGGTTGCCGGTCCGGCAAATTCTTGACAAAAAGGACCAAACGCCTGGGAGTCCCTATGGTTGAGACATCTTCATATGTCAAATGCTCACGGTCCAGATGTTCTCCCGCCAGCCGGGCCAGGTCATCCAGGGCCCCTGGGATAAAAGCCGCAGGGATCTCTTCAGTTCCGATTTCCAAAAGAAGATTCCTGGTGTTCACGCCTTGCCCCCTCCCTCTTTAAGAGCTGTGTATCTCTCGGCAACTCCCCGCGCGAGCTCACGGACATGGCCTATATATGCAGTCCTCTCCGACACACTTATGGCACTTCTGGCATCCAGGAGATTAAAGTAGTGAGAGCACTTAAGACACTGGTCATAGGCCGGAAGTACAAACCTTTGCTCCAGCAATCTCAACCCCTCTTTGTAGTGGAGTGAAAACAGTTGTTTCAAGGTCTCCACGTCCGCAGCCTCAAAATTATAGCGAGAGAACTCCACCTCGTCCCTATGATGTATGGCACCATATCTCACATGGTCATTCCATTTGAGGTCATAGACATTATCTATTCCCTGAAGATACATGGCGATCCGTTCCAGGCCGTAGGTAATCTCAACGGATATTGGATTTACATCAATCCCGCCGACCTGTTGGAAATACGTGAACTGGGTAATCTCCATACCATCAAGCCAGATCTCCCAACCAAGACCCCAGGCCCCAAGGGTTGGTGACTCCCAATCATCCTCCACAAAACGTATATCATGTTCCGTCAGGTTCAGATTAAAATTTGCCAGGCTGTGAAGATACAAGTCCTGTATATTATCAGGTGAGGGCTTGAGTATGACCTGATACTGGTAATAGTGCTGCAGGCGGTAGGGATTCTCACCATAACGGCCGTCTGTGGGACGCCGCGAGGGCTGTACGTATGCAACACGCCAAGGCTCAGGCCCCAAGGATAGAAGAAAAGTGGCTGGATGAAAGGTCCCCGCCCCTACCTCCATATCATATGGCTGGAGCAATATGCACCCCTGTTCCTGCCAATATTTATTAAGATTTGTTATAATTTCTTGAAAAATCATTTACTTAGACCATCCAGTGTCTCCCCGTCATGGAGTAATAAATCCTCCGGCCACATGTTGTTCGTGACCCCTTGGGCAACAATGCAATTTGTGCCGACTTTTGCCCCTTTAGGGACAGAGCCCCATTTCCCTATCAGGGTTATGCCAGCAGAAAGGTGCTCGGGATAGAAACGATTTGCCACATCAATATTCCCCAGTCCGATGTTGGAATCGTGGCCGATTGTGACCTCCTTGTCAGTCACAACTTTGTTCAAAAACGCTCCGCTACCCACCCATGTATTATGCATAAGTACGGAATCAATGACCTTTGCCCCTGATTCCACTACTACTCCAGGTGAGAGAACCGACCCCTTCACTATCCCACGTATCACACAGCCTTTGGTAATGGCCGAATTCTTTATTTCAGCACCGGGTAAGATCCTTGCCGGTGGACGGTCAAATAGCAGGCCCTCATTTTCAACATTAGTGCATATGCTCCAGGTCTCAGGCTCCAAACCACTTTTCGGCCTGAGCAGGTCCATGTTGGCTTCCCAATACGCGGGCACCGTTCCCACGTCCCGCCAGTATCCGTGGAAAGTGTAAGCAAATAACTGCCCGTCCTCCATGGCCCTGGGCAGGATATGGTGACCAAAGTCCACCTCATTGGTAGCCCTCAGTGATTTAACCAGGTATTCCGTATCAAATACATAAATCCCCATTGAGGCCAAATTTGACCTGGCCTTTTCAGGCTTTTCCTCCCAATCGACAATCCAGCCCTTTTCATCCTGGATGCCAATTCCGAATTGATCCGTCTGCTCCCAGGGAACAGTCATCATAGCTACTGTGACCTTAGCGCCTGAAATTCTGTGATGCTTAACCATGTCCTTGTAATCCATGTAATAAACATGATCCCCTGAAAGTATTAAGACCTGTTTTGATGGTCTGGCCTCTATAAAGTCCAGATTCTGCCGTATTGCATCAGCAGTACCCTTATACCAGTCTGAATCTTTCTCCCCTGTACGTGGGGGCAGGATCTTGACTCCCCTGGTCCTGCCGGTAAAATCCCAGGCAACGCCGGTCCCTATGTGCCCCATTAGAGAAAGAGGCTTGTATTGGGTCAGCACTGCCACCTGATTAAGGCCTGAATTCATAACATTTGAAAGGGCAAAGTCAATTATCCTGTAGATACCGCCAAAGGGAACCGCCGGCTTGGCCCTGGATCGCACCAGGACATTAAGCCTGCTTCCAACTCCTCCGGCCAGAATCACGGCCAAAGTATCCCGCATGTATTCCTCCCAACACCTACCTGGGCTCGATATAGATCTCAACCCTTCGGTTAAGCTGCCGGCCGTAAGGAGTGTCATTCCCGGCCTTGGGCCTGCTTTCTCCATAGCCTATAGCTGTAATCCTGTCCGGCGATACTACCTTTGAAACAAGTAACTGTTTTACTGCCTCGGCCCTCCTCTGTGACAGACGTAGATTATACTCTTCAGGGCCTGTGCTGTCAGTATATCCTTCTATACGGATCCTTGTATCAGGATACTGGGTAAACACCCTAGCCAGACGATCTATCTCAGAATAGGCTCCTGGATGCACTACACTGGAATCCACATCAAAAAGAAAATCGCTCTTGAGGGTTACAGACAAGACATCTCCCTGGCGTTGCACAGCAGCAGCATCGGACGCCGCCACGGCCTGCTGGAGGGCCTGTTCCTGTTGATCCATGTGATGACCGGCTCCCGCGCCGGTCAGACCGCCCAAGACCGCCCCGATGGCCGCGCCCCCAAGAGTTGCCTTGGTGTCACGGCCTATAGCCTGACCTGCAATTGCCCCTGCTGCAGCTCCTCCGACAGTACCGTAAACAGCACCTTTCTGGGTCCGGGTCTGTGGTGCGGCACAGGCAGACAGCATCATCAAAACCAATCCGCAAATAGGCCAAAAACGAATGTTCATGATTACACCTCCTGAAAAATTGGGACTACTATGGTTAAGAAACTACTCAAAACTAATCACGAAAGCACGAAACAAAAACCTAAAAATCAAGTTGGCGCGTCCATCCGCAAACTTCTTTTTCGTGTTTTCAATTTTTCGTGCTTTCGTGATAATTTTTTTTGCTTCCCTAACATTAAATTCAATATCTAACCGAACAGGCCAAATCTTTTCAACCACATAGGGCCCTGTCAGGAAACACGGGCTTCTCTGAAAAGGCCCCCAGGACTTTAAACAGTTCTTGGCTTAACAGCCTTCTATCATTCTCCTGGCAGATTTGACTTTCAAACTGACCTCATCTCCTACAGAGGGCAAAAATTCCTTTTCTGCTTTGAGCAATACACAGGAACCGTCCTTTTTACTACGCCACATAATACTTCCTTCCTCCTTGACTAACGCCGAGGCCATATCATCCAGTGTAGTATCACTTTCGGTAAGGAATACAACCTTTGCCAAGAATTTACCCATGCCCTTCACTTTCAGAATGATGCTCTGTCCGGGCTCAAGTTTCTTAGGCAAAGTCCCTTGTATCAAAACCAGATTGGAGATTTGGCCCTTTACTTCGCATGGCTCTTCTCCGCGATCAGGCAGGAGATCCTTCAGCGCCTCACATATCTCCGTATCTTCTTTGACCACTGCCGCCACCTTACCTTTTTGGCGAGCGGCATCACAGATTGATGGCATGACATTCCATACAAAACACGCTACCAACAATAATAAAACAAGATGAAGCTTTTTCATAGCATAACCTCCTTATAAGGTATTGTGAGCCACTTGCA
This sequence comes from uncultured Thermodesulfobacteriaceae bacterium, assembly GCA_964646435.1. GTDB lineage: Bacteria > Desulfobacterota > Dissulfuribacteria > Dissulfuribacterales > UBA3076 > UBA3076. Next base: position 31,896 of record CAZYEJ010000009.1, on the reverse strand, counting down.
AGCAGCTTCGCAAGCGGCCCATATCAATATAGTATTACTTAGTGTGACAACCTTTACACTTTACAGGCCCGGTTGTCTTCTTGGCCTTGTGCATATTCTTGTGACATCCTAGACAGGTTTCATGATAGTACTTTTTCAGATTCTTCGGACCTCCTGCAGCGGCCAACACACCAGACAACCTGTCACAGGCAGGCTCCTTGAAAATTTCATCCTGCGAGCTGGTCCCGGGATGACAGGCTGCACAGGTGAAGTTGTCATCATATTGTGCACCAGAGAAAGAAGAGTTTCCCTTTAGATATTCCTTCACATGTGCTTTATGATTAAACCCCTTCACATCCTTACGATCCTCAGGCAATCCTGGCATTGACGGACATTTGGCCTGAAAGTTAATATCCACAACCTCTGTAAACTCCTCTTCAGCACTACCATTGTCTGCCATTATTGGGGTCTGCGTTCCCATAAGGAGCAGACACACGACTGCCAATACGCCAAACAGCCAGGGCTTCCATGCTGCATGTATCCCATGGCTTTCTGTGGTGTTTTCTTGTTTGAACATCGCAACACCTCCTTTATTTATTTTTTATAGGAAAGCGGCCGTGTTCCTTGATTAAACTATTGATTCCATGTCTGGAAAATACAATGGACATCGGGTCAAATGCCCCCCGACATCGCCACATATAGGCCCGATGTCGGCAACTCCTCGCGCCTTGCCCTCGAACAAAATCTTGAATTTTGCAAACGGCTCTTGTTAGTATATATTCTGGAAATCGTCTGTTCCCGAATCAGAAACAGATGCGGTTCAATCGGGAATTATTGGATAGGAACCAGATCATAGGAAAACACTTGTGATTACAGACCGTCCCTCAATCGGCGGACCACCCATGGTAAAAATCGACGGCGACAAAGTCCGTAAGTTCAGAGAATCCCTGGAACTTACCCAGCTTTACTTGGCTACGGCAGTTGGGGTAACCACAGACACTATCTCCCGTTGGGAAAATCGACGGTACCCCACCATTAAGAAAGAAAATGCCCTCAAGCTGGCCGAGGCACTTGATGTATCGCTCGAGGAAATACTTAAAAACCACGAAGCAGAATCACAAGAAGAGGGAATAAAGGAAGAACAACAGGAAACTGACGATGTTGACGAAAACCGGCTAGCTAGAATTTTTACAATTCGTCCGCTATCAGTCCTGACACTGGTCTGTGTGGTGATCATCTCCGGCGCTCTCTGGTGGTCTTTCTTTGGCCACGAAACAATAAATATTAGGGCCCATAGATTCCTTCCGCCACATGTGGCCCCCGGCCTGCCCTTTCCCGTGATAATAAGTGTAGAAACCGACCATGTTGGATCTCTTTCCCTGATATTGAGGGAATCCGTGCCCCAAGAATGCACTCCAATTGAAGGCGATCCCGCCTTCACAGCCATTGACGAAAAAACAGGCGATCTTAAATGGATATACCAGACCGATATGCAAAAAATCACCTTCTGTTATTTGGCCACCATTAACCCTGGAGCCGGGCTTGAAAAAGAGCTGCAATTTGAAGGAACAGTCACTGTTAGAAAGGGCCGAAGCACCACTACGCCCATCAAAGGACCAAACACGCTGCGATTAAGTCCCTTACACTGGGCGGATGCCAATGGCGATAAAAAAATTGATGACGAAGAAATACTCACTGTTTACGACGAACTGGGTAAAATGAAGGATATAAATTTCGGCATAGAACAGATTGAAGATATCTGGTCTGGAAATGGATATCGCTGGGATGAAAAGACCAAGAAGTTTGTAGTAATGCCATAAGCAAATGGGAGACCTATATGTTCAATCCTAAAACATCCGGAAATCTAGCGTTCTTTGTAGGGACCTTGTTGTTGACAATTCTCCCCATGCAAGTCTGCGCAGGGAATCTGGTCTCTGCTAAATACATTACCTCTGAGGGCCAAAAAATCGTTATGGAACTCAGGATACAGTCACCGGCCCCAAACACGGTCATAGTAATCCAGCACCTTCCCAAAGGCACGGGTATTATGCGATCCGATCCTCGTTTTGATAAATACAATCCGAAACGTTGTGAAGCAAAATGGCTGCTGAAAAAAGTAAAACCCGGGACTTTCCGGATTTCAATGGAAATAACAGGGTCTGTTAAAGCCGGTGATGTAAGAGGCGAGGTACGCTATAAGGACCCGTCAACCGGCAGGATGTCAAAAATTTACGTTAGTCCCTGATTCTGACTTCCTGGCATAGGCTCTCTGTAAAACAAGCACGCTTTCAGTGACCATCCAGATTTCCAGAACAAATACTACAAATCCGATGGAAAAAAGCAGCCAGTTAGACTCCAAGTAGAAGGTCTCCATATTAATTATCATGGCCCAGCCGGTCATAAAGAGCATGAATAGCATGGGAATCATTGTATAGCGAAGAGGGGTTTTGTTGTGGGCAAGGTAAGCCGTAATCACTAGAAGTGCCAGACCGGCCAATAGCTGATTCACAGACCCAAACAGAGGCCAAAGCGTAAGGGCACCCTTGCCGCTTCCGTTGTAGAAGGCAAGAAAAAAAGCTGTTATCACTGCAATAAGAGTAGCTGGATGTCTTTTCCCAAGGGTCGGAACCCCGCACACAACACTCAGCTCGCTCACGATGTAACGCTGCAAGCGGGTAGCTGTATCAAGGGTCGTAGCGGCAAAGGAAACTACGAACACACCCATGATGGTTAATGTGATTTGGTGAGGGATACCGATTTTATCAATCATGTTAGCCGAGCCCACCACAAATGCATTGATCTTGGAACCCAGACCTGCTGCAGCCCCCCAACTGGCATAGTGCTGAGAAAAGGCAGCCAGTCCTGTGAATGTCTGGCCATCCTTTGTCAGACCGAGGGCAAGTCCCGCACCACAGGCAATAATAACAAATATGGCAAGCATTGCTTCCATTAGCATTCCACCATAACCTATAGTGAGAGAGCTTGATTCGGTATCGCACTGTTTGGAGGATGTCCCGGATGAAACAAGGGAGTGAAATCCTGAGATAGCTCCGCAGGCCATGATCACAAAAATCATGGGGCAGATAGGTGGCGCACCTTCAGGAGAAAAATTTATTGCCGGTGCCACCATGGCAGGATGGGCGAAAACTATCCCCATGGCGAGCAGAGCAAAGGTAACAAAGAGCTGGTGCGAGTTGATATAGTCCCTTGGCTGCAAAAGGGTCTGTACAGGCAAAATAGATGCAATATAGGCGTATATCAACAAAATGATTACCCAGAGTGCCTGCGGGCTCAATCCGAAAAGAGCAGGCATTTTAATGGGTACATAAACACCGATTAACACTGTAATATACATCATAATGACAGCTACAATGCTCAGTGGCAGGTGAGGGGCACCCTTTTTGTAAACCATATAGCCCAGCCATAATGCAATAGGAGTTTGTAGCAAGACCGGGATTACTGCCTGTGGGAACATGTTAAACACGATAGCAATAACTACGCCGAAGATGGCCACTACAATCCAGAGCTCAAAAAAAATGATAAGCAGAAAAAGGACCCTGGCCCGCTTATTAATGACATCGGATGCGATATCGCCAATAGACCTTCCATGATTGCGCAATGAGACTACCATTGAACCGAAATCATGCACAGCACCCATGAAAATGGAACCTACAATAACCCATATCACAGCAGGGACCCAACCCCAAATAATGGCGATTGCCGGCCCGACAATGGGACCGGTCCCGGCGATAGACGCAAAATGGTGTCCGAACAGGATGGATTTCTGAGTAGGGACGAAATCTATGTTATCCTGCAACTCCTTGCTCGGGCAAACTGCGTCCGGATTGAGCTTAAAGATTTTGCGGGCCAGAAATTTGCCATATGTATGATAGGCAATCAGGAAAAGCACTGCGATCCCAAAAGCCAGATATAATGAATTCATTGAGTTGCCTTTTTTTGTAAGCGTTCACAGGTTCAGGGGTTCAGGGTTGCTTTTATTTCGCCGGCCCTGCTCATAAACCAGCAAGTACTTGACCTGCCCGCTCGTGCCTTAAACTCCCATTTGTTTCTTCAATCACGCCCTTAATAGTCCCAATAACCCGTTCTTTCAATATGTTCTCATGTCTCACATGGCAGGCGGGTGAAACCACGAATGCCTGCGCGGGTGCGTAAGGATGCCATATGGACAAAGTATAACTGGTTGGGATAACAGCGAATGCCGGGAATTGCTACTTCTGGGAAACAGCCGATCAGCCGTGAGCACGGTTTCCAGCCTGCTCGCAAGCTTAATTTTTTTGGAATCATACGGTCCGAGCAAGCAAAAGACCCGATACAGGCTGAAAAAGACTCCTGGCGATTAAATCATTCAATCAATTCATTCAATGCAAGAAATGCTCTCATTCAAGATTGAATGGCTTGATTGAATGACATAAATCCGTGAGAAATTGTTTAAAATATACAACGTTGTATAAATCCAGAATAATTGTTGTATAAACCTTGATTAAATAATCACAAAGACAGGAAAAGCACCAAGTTTCATTTCTCAATAATTTTCTCTTCGTGTCCTTCGCGCCTGGTTTTAAAGGAGTTTGTCCCCCTTGCAGCCCATAGAAATTGTCGAAGAGGGCATAAAAGATAAATCAATAACCCTTTGAAATCAAATGGCGAAGGCGCATGGGAATCGAACCCACCCACAGAGTTCTTCACACCAGATAAGACATTTTTACTGACTTCCACTGAATGATATAAAGGCAGCTCTTTGTTCAGGTTACGTAGGTTGGCTGCAGGCAATGCTTGAAAATGGAGAAGTGATAGAATAGTATCACTATTATGAGAATAGAACTAGTAACCACACTGAAAAGGCAAGCAACAAAGATTCTGGCAGACCTGCGTGAATCCATCGTTCCGATCCTCACTCTTGGTGGGCCTCAAGAAGCCACCAAAAAGAATCTTAGGGATACCACCAAGCCTTCCCTGTAAATAGCTTTTACGAATATCTTTATCTTTTCGTATTTCTTTGTAATCACTGAATGCGATCAACCCTGAACTCCCATCAGCATCTCGTTCAGCAACCCACATTTCATCACGCCGCATCAAGTCCTGATCCATAAGGAGTACATCGTGTGTGGTAATAAAAAGCTGCGACCTTGAATCCGGGCCACAATCAGCCAGGTAGCTGCCTAAAAGCTGTCGGCTCAGCAGGGTATGAAGACTACGGTCGAGTTCATCAATAACAAATGTTTTGGATGGGCCGTCTTGAGACATTGCAAGAAAAACAGGCAGCAAGTCAATGAGCCTGAGAGAACCATCTGATTCTGATTTGAGGTCGAATTTAACCTCTTTATTCTCAGAATCGAGATGAAAGCTGACAAGTTTCTGGGCTTGAATTTCATCGTCTTTCAACTGAACGACATATCTGTCCCCATAGGTATCAAGGCGAATACGGATGGGTTTGTTTTCAGTGAGTGCTTCCTTGATCTGATTTCGGATCTCAATGGGAAGCATTGGGATTGACTCAAAAGGAATATCCTCTCCGCCAATTTTGGCAATACCTGTATCCAGACGGCTCAGTGCCTCATTCATATAGTCATAGAGTGGACTATCTTCCTTCATAAACTGGTCGAATGACTCAAAACGGGTGTCCGGAGCAATGAGAAGGAGGCCATCACGGAACCATTCATAGATAGCCTTGAATCTTTCGACCTTCTGGTTAACACTATTTGTAAGAAAAAGCTGATTATCACGCGTCCCCTTGAAGGCAAAATGCATAAACTGGTCTTTGTCGATATCAGGCCGGAAAGTTATGGAATCTTTTTTGCGGCGGTAAATCTCTCTTTCTGTCGTTTTCAAAATTTCTACCAGCCATTCTTCCTCCACTTGTTGAGGGGTGAGATAGAATCCGTACTCGTAGCATTTATCACCAACAAGTATTTCAAAGACAAACCCGGATGGTTTCCCTCGATGCTGCTGCGACAACCTGAAAGGTTCAACAGAAATACGGGCGTCCGGCCTGGTTCCGAGCACAATCAAATTCTTGGCAAAACTTAGGGCCTTACAAAAATTAGTTTTACCGGAAGCATTACCGCCATAAATAGCAGCTATGGGTAGAATTTTTAATTTATGTCCCTTTACTAAAACCAGCCTGTCCTGGTGCTGTTTTTCCCGACTGGCCACCATTGAAAAAGTTACCTTGTCTTTAAAAGACAGAAAATTTTCCACGGAAAATGAAATAAGCATATGTCTCACCTTGAAAGAAATTTGGCACTTAAAAATAAACTAAAACCTATTGTATAAAACAATAAGTTTTAATTTCAAGAGATTTTTTCTCTCAATTGGCTAATTCAACCCCGGCACTTTTTTCAGGGCCTTGCCGAATTTAGGATAATTTACCTTCACGCCGTCATCGAGGTCTATGTCGATCTTTTTGGTGGCGAGGGGGTAGAGGGTATCACGTTCGTAGTCGTCCAGTTCGGCGATGGTTTTCTTGAGTTTTTCTATTTCTTTCAGGGCCTTGGTCTTCTCTGTCTTGGAGGCAGATGCGCTAATGCTGATGGCCTCCAGATGTTCGCGCCGGGAGATGAGTTTGGTGCGGAATTCACGCAGATAATCGTTCAGGACAATGGATACAGTGTCGGTAGCGGTGCATGTAGATGAGAGCCCTTACTCCCCTGTGGAGGCCTATAGCTTTACCCACGGTAAACCCGGATGGACCTTTTTTCTTTATTTCTTTCTTTTGTCTTTTAAATAAATTGCCTTTGAGGGTCCATCGCCAACAGTTCTTTCTTCGATTTGGAATAGATTTGTTGCTGATGCAAGTCCCCCCAACTTTTTGTAACCATAGTTTCGCGGATCAAACTCTGGTGCCTGCTTGGCAATGTTACTACCCACGGATGCAAGATGAGCCCAACCAGAATCGTCCGAAGACGCATCAACAGCGTTTCTTAATAAATTAACGAGTTTCGTATCTTTCTTAAGTTCGCTAGTTGTCTTGCATTTTATTTTCTCACTATGATCATCTTCGGAGCGCAGCACTTCAGTGAAAATAAACTTATCACACGCGGAAACGAATGCTTTAGGGGTTTTTCTCTCCCCGAATCCATACACAAAAAGACCGGCTTCCCTTATCCTTGACGCTAACTTAGTGAAATCACTATCGCTGGATACGATGCAAAAACCGTCAAATTTGCCCGTGTAAAGTAAATCCATTGCGTCAATTATCAATGCACTGTCGGTTGCATTTTTCCCTGAAGTATACCCAAATTGCTGTATGGGCTGTATTGAATACTGTAAAAGAACTTCCTTCCACCCTTTAAGGCCTGACAGCGTCCAGTCACCGTAAATCCTTTTTACATTGGCTGTCCCATACTTTGCGATTTCCGATAGTAGCCCGTCAACAATAGAAGGTTGGGCGTTGTCTGCATCTATTAATACGGCCAATTTTTCAATTTTTCCGTCTGACATATTTTTCCTTTGATGCTACCAGAATTGAGTTCCTCTCACGATTCACTCTTTCAGTCTTAAGACTGAGGACTACATTGCCCCCCCAAGCTTCACACATTGCCGTTACCAGTAATGCATGTTGGGGTAAGAAACTGCCGGCGATACGGCAGGCTGATTCTGAGATCAGCAATAAAATAAGCGACTTCATGTCGCAACGCATGCGGGGTGGTGTGGGGGCTGGGGGAGAAAAACCCCCGGCTACCCGATTATACAAAATGCCATTTTACTGTTAAAGTGCCATCTTCATTAAGGTGCAAATTAACACCTGGTTCCGCATGAGGTACCCAAACACCTTCTAACGGTGCAGTTAGCGTCAATTTCTTTTTTGCATCATTATTTTTTTCGAAGTTAAGAATTGCTGTTTTGATTTTTTGCGCCTTTGATTTTGATAATTTTGAACCTTCTGCCTTTATTCCATTTTCATCAATAAGGTATAATAACGTTAAATTAGGTATCTCTTTGTTGTGCAGTATAAAAACTTCGACGCGTATACGATATGCCGCAGGTTGAGCCCAATTTTTGATGCCTACTAAGGAAGCTGTAACCGATGATCCCGGTTTTAATTCAGGTTCGAAAATTAAGTGTCCATGCGTTCTATAATTCAATATCGCGGCAGAAGTTATTTCATCAAGAGATGGGCTTAAGGCAAACATGTTTACATCAACTTTGATCGGGGAAATGGTTATTGAGCCTATATTGGTTATTGTAAGTTCAGGATTACGTTTGTTCTGTTTGACAGATTTATCTACCCGTTCATATGGAAACTGAAGATTAACACTCACATCCGGTTTTAGATCATCTTGTAAGACATAATCCAATATATTGAATGTCTTTTCGAGAAAGTAGAAACTGAAAGATAGAAAGCCTAATAGAGCACCAATGGCAGTCAATTTGCTTGGGAGGCTCCAACTTTTCCATTGATTTTTATTAGGCCACAGACTCAATTTATCTAAATCCCTCATGTATAATGCGGAGCTGAGCGAAGGCGTCGCGGGCTCAAGCTGCAAGCTTGAAGTCCGTGACGACTTTAGCTCCAGCGGATTTATTCGGATGTGCGAATCAGCGCACATCCGAATAAATCAGCGGTAGGGAGCGATAGCTCAGCTCCGCATTCGGGCGTGCGCAGCACGCCCGAACAATTATTCTGCGAATGTTCGCATTTTATAAAAATAATGATTTTTTAAATTTGATATAATAAATAATTGGTATTTAATAAGATAGTTAATATACAAAACTTCATAATTGAAAATTCGCCTCAAAATGGTGTCGGAATACTTTACAGTTTTTTGAAAACCGGACATTTTCGGCCAGGTTGAGGGCAGAAAATATCTGTTATTCGCTAATTTTGAGTATGGACCTTAGGGGATGGGTTGTCAAATTTAAAAAGTGATGTTGAGTAAGGGGGGAAAATTAATAATCCTTATGGCGACATCGTTGCAATTCGTCCTGAAAAATATAATTATCGCTAACCATTACATTAACCGGACTGGCAGACTTGTTCCGATTTTCTGAATTTTCCATAGTTTCTTGCCCCATAAAAGTTTATCGTTTTGCCACGGCGGGCAGGTTATGCAGGTTAGCTGCAGGAAGTGCTTGAAAATGGAAAAGTGATAGAATAGTATCACTATTATGAGAACAGAACTAGTAACCACATTGAAGAGGCAAGCAACAAAGATTCTGGCAGACCTGCGTGAATCTGGTGATCCGATCCTCATTACGGAGCATGGCAAGCCATCAGCCTATCTTGTTGATGTAGAAGCCTTTGAATTTATGCAGGATCGGATGCGTATTCTTGAAGGAATAGCAAGAGGTGAAAGAGCTGTTCTGGAGAACCACACCTATACTCAGAAAGAAGCAAAGGGAAAGATGAAGAAATGGCTCAGTTGATTTGGACTGAGCCTGCCCTGCTAGATCTTGACGAGATTGCCGAATACATTGCTTTAGATAATTTCAGGGCTGCTCAGAGATTGGTAGAGAAAGTCTTTAAGCGTGCCGCACTACTTGAGCAATTTCCGGAATCCGGTCGTAGACCGCCCGAACTAAAGCGTACACCATACCGAGAAATTATAGTTGGACCATGTCGGATTTTCTATCGAGTAAAGGACGATAGAGTATATATGCTCTATGTAATGCATGCAGAGAGACTGCTCCGCAAGTATCTACTTGAGGAAAGAGATCAGAAAAAAAGCGGCTAACACTGGAATCAAATGGCGGAAGCGCATGGGAATCGAACCCACCCACCGAGCTCTTCACCCGGTGCACCGGATTTGAAGTCCGGGAGGGCCACCAGTGCCCTTTCCGCTTCCAAGCGTTCTGTATGGTCTTTCTTTCCTTTCTTGTTAAGACAAAGTATAACGTGAGCCTCCATAGATAACTCGTAAGCGTTCACATGGCACCGCACCTGCACGATTACGATAACTCATAACGCATGACAAATCAAACCATAGATATCATCAATGTCCGTCAACACAACCTGAAGGGCTTTGACCTTTCGATACCGCTGGGAAAAATTACAGTCCTGACCGGTCCCTCGGGCTCAGGCAAATCAACCCTGGCCCTGGATGTGCTTTTTGCCGAGGGTCAATATCGCTACCTCGAATCTCTGGGCATGGCGGTAAAACGTATTGTCGACCTATGGGACAGGCCTTTGGTGGATGCGATAAAAGGCATCCCTCCCCCCATTGCTCTTGAACAGAAGCCCTTTGTGCGCAGCCCCAGGTCCAGTGTGGCTACACTCACCGGTATAGCAGACTTCGTGCGCCTGTTTTTTGCCACATGTGGCCAGCCACATTGCCCAAAGTGCCAAATAGAAATCGGTGCCCTTAGTGTAGATCAGATGGCTGACAGGATTCTGGATCTTCCAGAGGGTACAAAATTGATCTTGATGGCGCCCCTGACTCGAAAGATGGATCTGATACCCCCGGACGACATACTGAAGCATTTGAAAAAGGATGGCTTTCTCAGGGTAAAAATAGATAAAAAGCCATTTACCCTGGATGCCCCAATAACATTGGGGGAAAAACCCAAGTCCCTGGAACTGGTAGTGGATCGTCTGATAGTGAAACCAGGGATCCTTTCACGCCTTGCAGATTCTCTTACCCTGGCCCTAAGTCAGGGAGACGGTTCCGTGGTGATAGAGATTAAAGGGGAACGGCCTGAGATACTTACATTCAGTGAGAAGATGACCTGCCCTAAATGCCAAGAGTCTTTCCCCGCTCTCAGTCCAAGGACATTTTCATCCAGCCACCCGGATGGAATGTGCCTCTCCTGCAAAGGCAAGGGCAAAAACAAATCGGCTCAACCTTGCCGGAAATGCAGCGGGACCGGGTTAAACCCATTTGCCCGAAGTGTCCGCATAGAAGACAGGACCTTTCCTGATCTCATGACATGGTCTGTACACAAGACCTACCTATGGCTACTTTCCTTTTTCACGGGATTTTCAGAAAAATCCCGTGAAATTAGAAACATCCAGGCAGGAATCCGCATTATCGAAGCCATTTCATCCAGGCTCAAACCCTTAGAGGAAATGGGTCTTGGTTATCTCGAACTCGATCGACCGACTGCAACCCTGTCAGGCGGAGAAATCCAAAGGCTGCGCCTGGGTGCCCAGCTTGGCCGGGACCTGACCGGGATTCTGTATATACTGGATGAGCCCACAATAGGTCTGCACCCGCGCGAACAACAAGCCCTATGGCAAAACCTCATCCATTTAAAAGATCAGGGCAACACAATAATAGTAGTGGAACATGACCTTGACATCATTCGAAAGGCAGACCATGTAATTGAGCTGGGTCCCGGAGCAGCAGATAAAGGAGGATGCCTGGTCTTCTCCGGCACGGCCGAAGATATGGCAAAAGACCAAGACAGCGTTACAGGACCGTATCTCCAAGGAAACAGACGTCTCAAAAGGCATGGTCATAAGAAAAAAATCCATGGGCAGGTAATCCTCTGTAATGCGCAGAAAAATAACCTCAGAGACATTACAGTGACATTCCCTCTTGGCTGCCTGGTCTGTGTAACAGGTGTTTCCGGTTCCGGCAAAAGTACCCTGGTGACTGACGAATTATATCATGCGATCCGCAGTGACCCTAGAGACGGATCTTCTAAAAAGACAAAAATAATCCTGAAGGGTGGATTGTCCACTATACCTAAGACAATCCTGGTAAACCAGACACCACTTACAAAGGCCCGGTTCTCAATGCCTGCAACGTATATGGGTATTTTTACCCACATAAGAAACCTATTCTGCAGGACGCCGGAGGCCAGGAGCCGGGGTTATAAGGCTGGCTACTTCAGCCTTACCCGCAAGGGCGGAAGATGTGAAAGGTGCAAGGGCCAGGGCTTTATTGATCTGGACCTGCAGTATCTCCCGTCAATCAAGACAACCTGCGACCTCTGCGGAGGAATGCGCTACAACAGGGAGGCCCTTGGAATAAGGTATAAGGGACTGAACATGGCAGAAGTCCTGGATATGACAGTAAAGGATGCGGCTGATTTCTTTGCCAGGATACCCAGAATAAGACGCCCTCTGGAGGTTATTGAAAGGATCGGGCTTGGATATCTCAAACTTGGGCAACCTACCTGCACACTCTCAGGCGGTGAGGCCCAACGACTCAAGCTCGCCAGGGAACTCACGAAACAGGCCAATGACCCCACGATCTACATCATGGATGAGCCATCCCGTGGTCTCCACCCAAGGGACCTGGAAAGATTTATTCCGGTTCTTGACGAACTTCTTGAGCAGGGCCACTCGGTCATACTCATCGAAAACCAGCCTGAGATACTGAATCTTGCAGACTGGATAATAGAACTGGGACCGGGCGGGGGACCAGACGGAGGAAACATCATAGCTGAAGGCCCACCCCTGTAACAAAAAAAGGCTGCGGGATTTTTACCCCGCAGCCCTTTAAACTCTTTCTCAGTTGTATCTTCTTGACCTATTTATAGTCCGAAGATTCCTTTGAGAGCCGGCAGCATCGGGTTGGCATAAAGAACAATCAAGGCTATGACCAATGCGTAAATTGTCAGTGACTCAATCAGGGCCAGACCGATGAACATGGTAACAGTGAATTTACCGGCAAGCTCTGGGTTGCGTGCAGTCGCATCGAGGCAACCCTTGGCGCAATGACCCATGCCCACACCGCATCCGGATGCAGCGATACCGACGGCAAGACCTGCAGCCAGGACAGAGGCAGCCATAAGGAACCCCATGTGGCCACCTTTTTCGATGTCACCATCAGTAGCCAATGCCAGACCGGCAAAGCCCAAAACCATTAACACCGACAAAACAGAAACCAGAGAAACTTTTTTCACGTCATTCCCTCCTGTGTGAAATAATAAAATATGTTTAATTTGGCCTTCTTCGCTAAACTATTAATGCTCTCCCCCCATGGCCTCCACTGAATACACGATGGAAAGCATCATGAAAATAAACGTCTGAATCAGACACACCAGGCAACCCAGGATCATGATCGGCAGAGGTGCCAGATAAGGCCCTGCCAGCATAAACAGCAGACCAAGGAGGATCTCCTTGGATACCATGTTCCCAAAGAGTCGTATAGAGAGCGAAAGGATACGCCCAATGTGACTGAAAATCTCTATGGGTATCATAATAGGGGCCATGGCCGGAACGGGACCCATGAAGTGCTTGAGATACTTTATTCCATGGAATCTGAACCCTAAGGCATGGTATGTAAATATTGAAACGGCAGTGAGACCCAGTGTCACGTTGAGGTTGGCAGTAGGGGACATAAAGCCCGGAATCAACCCCATATAGTTGGAGAGAAGTATCAGATAGGCAAATGTGGCAATCATCGGAAAGATGATCAAGGCCTTCTTCCTGTCACCGGTTTGATCATAGAGAAAATCATCAAGACTTCCCACAAAGGCCTCCATGACGTTCTGCATACCCGTAGGTATCATCTCCATTCTGCTGGTAGCTGCCTTGGCCAGGACAATACAAAGAATCATGGCAAGATAGCTATACTGCATGTGCGGGGCAAGGACCTTTGCAAGTACGCCCTCCCCTCCATGGGCAGGCAGCCCGATGGCATCCAATAAAATACTCAAAAACAGTAACGGGTGTTCCATGGCTAGACAGCCTCCTTAAAACGAACTCTTTGAATCACCATAGCCAACAACAATATATAAAAGTTAATCACCACAACCGAAAGGCCTATAAAAAACCCTATGGGTGAAATTAATTTGGGAAATATTAAAAAAGCCACTGTCACTGCCAGGACAATAAGCCCCAATCTGACAGCAAACCCTCCATAATAAACAATCATAGTTTGCCAACGCACAATGCGCTTGCAATCACGCTCAAGCCCTATACAATTTAGATTGGCTATAAACCCGCCAGCCAGGATACCGGTGACCATATCAAGAGAAGATACCATATTGGCTACAACCACCATCAAGACCAAAAGAATCCAGTTAGCACTCTTATAGTACTTTATGAAATGTTCGTCTATATGTCCGCTGATTACTGTCTTAAACATTATCTTAGCGACCTGAAGTATGTGCCCCTGGCTGATCTTTCCCCTTTTTCTCCCCAGGTTCCTTGCTAAAACGCTTGGTCAGGATAAGAAAATTCTTAACAGCTCCGGCAATCCCCAAAAAAAGACAGATAATGGTAAGCCAATGACTTTGCCCGTCAAATAGCCAGAGATCCAGATAATACCCCGTAATCACCCCGGCAAAGATGGAAAAAGTCACTGACATAGCAATAGCACTGGCAACACTGAACCCGCGAAACTGCGATGCAAATTCCTTTTTTATAGTGCCCATGTATCACCATAACTTATTTGCCGACAGGCCACTCCGTTAACCAAACTGAACGGGGCCTCATTCATTTTTATATCATTAAAAAACTCTCCTAAGAAATTAGATTATCAATTAGCACAGGAAAACACAACTGTCAATCCATTTGTATCAAACCGGCCCTTGATTTTTCTTTTAAGCTAACTGTTCACATTCCTTCAGACAAGGATTGAATAATTACGCCCTAACCAAGATTCTTGAATGCGGATTCAGCATCCTTGAGAGTCTCTTCAATCACATCCCATCCGTGGGCCATGGAGACAAAACCTGCCTCAAATTGGGATGGAGCCAGATAAACGCCCTCCTCCAACATATTCCTGAAAAAGCGGGCATAAAGATCAGTATCGGACTTAAGAGCAGCCTCAAAATCAACAACAGGACCTCTTTGGCCAAAAAAAGTCGTCATCATGGACCCCATACGCTGCAAACAGCAGATTACCCCATGTCGCTTGGCAATCTCAACAAGCCCGTTTCCCAAGGCATCTGCCCTTTCTTCCAGGACTTCATAGAATCCCGGACGGCTCACCACATCAAGGGTTGCAAGGCCGGCCGCAGTGGCAAGTGGATTCCCGGACAAGGTCCCCGCCTGATACACTGGACCTACAGGGGCTATCTTTTCCATGATCTCTTGTTTGCCGCCATAGGCCCCTACGGGCAATCCACCACCAATTATCTTTCCAAGACAGGTAAGGTCTGGTATTACTTGGAAATACTCCTGTGCCCCACCCGGAGCCAGCCTGAAACCGGTAATTACCTCGTCAAATATGAGTACTATGCCCTTTTCTTCGGTCCACTCCCGCAGTTTAGGGAGAAAGTCCTCTCTTGGTGGGACTATGCCCATATTGGCAGGGACCGGTTCCACAATAATCGCTGCTATCTCATCCCCCTCTCTGTCCAGAACAGTCTTGAGGGCCTTTAAATCATTAAAGGGCACAGCCAATGTATTGGATACCACCTCCTCAGGCACTCCCGGACTTCCCGGAATACCAAGGGTCGCCAAACCGGAGCCAGCCTTTACCAGGAAGGAATCCGCATGCCCGTGATAACAGCCATCAAATTTCAAGATCTTCTTTCGGCCAGTATATCCCCTGGCCAGACGGACAGCACTCATGGTTGCCTCTGTGCCTGAGCTTACCAGCCTCACCTGCTCAATAGACGGCACAAGCTCAACTATTTTCTGTGCCAGAGCCACTTCACGCCAGGTCGGCACTCCGAAACTGGTACCGGATTCCAGGGCCTCGGCGACTGCCGCCTTTACCTCAGGGTGTACATGCCCGACAATCATCGGACCCCAGGAGCAGACATAGTCGATATACCGGTTCCCATCTACGTCGTATAAGCGGCAACCCTCTCCCCTCTCGACAAATATGGGATCACAGCCCACTGACTTGCATGCGCGGACCGGGCTGTTTACTCCGCCCGGAATCAGTTTCTGGGCCTTTTGGAAATAACGATTTGACAGATGATGATGGTGCATTTGGCCTCCTCTTTTGTGCAAGGACATTCAATAACGTTTAGGCAATCATATGCGCATAATTCGCAAGAACCTTCTTTTACCCACCTTCAGGACCGCTTGGGGTACCTGGACCTCAACTTCCTCAGACCGCACCTTGTTGCCATCAATACTGACCGCACCTTGTTTGATAAGTCGTCTGGCATCAGACGCACTTGCCACAAGACCAGCCTCTTTGAGAACTCTGGGAAGATAGATTGTCTTTTCGTCTAGAGATAACTTGAACTCCGGAATGTCATCAGGGACCTCTCCCCTGCTGAACTGGGCCTCAAAATTTGCTTTTGCACCCTCTGCGACCCGAGCGCCATGAAATCTTTCCACAAGCTCCTGTGCAAGCCGTATCTTCACATCCTTGGGGTGAAGACGACCGTCAGCAATTCCGTCCTTAAGCCCTTTTATCTCATCCAGATCAAGACTGCTCAGCAATTCAAAGTATCTGAACATCAAATCATCTGAAACAGACATAAGTTTTCCAAACATATCCTGAGGCGGTTCGGTAATCCCTATATAATTGCCCAGAGATTTACTCATCTTTTGGATCCCGTCCAACCCTTCAAGAAGCGGCATGGTTATTACAACCTGAGGTTCCTGACCATACTCTTTTTGCATGTGTCGCCCTACCAACAGGTTAAAAGTCTGGTCAGTGCCCCCAAGCTCAATATCCGCCTTTATGGCTACAGAGTCATAGCCCTGGATCAGGGGATAGATAAATTCATGTATTCCTATGGGCTTTTGGGCCCGAAAACGCTTCTTAAAATCATCCCTTTCCAGCATCCGGGCTACAGTATGCTTGGCACACAGACGGATCATATCTATGGGCTTGATCTCCTGCATCCACACACTGTTAAAGACAACTTCGGTCTTTTCCGGGTCCAAAATCTTAAAAATCTGCTCTTTATATGTCCCGGCATTCTCCTGTACCTGCTGAGGAGTGAGAGGAGGCCTTGTCTCGGACTTTCCTGACGGATCTCCTATCAAACCGGTGAAATCCCCTATGAGGAACATCACACGGTGGCCAAGATCCTGGAAATGTTTCATCTTCTGTATAAGTACTGTATGTCCCAGGTGCAGATCAGGAGCGGTTGGATCAAAACCAGCCTTGATCCTTAAGGGTATACCGGTCTCAATGGCTCTTTTCAGTTTACCCTCCAGCTCATTCTCATCAAGAACCTCCACAGTTCCCCTATGAATGAGCTCCATGGCCCTTTTCATATCCTGCTCCATGTTTATGTACACCTATTTCGCATATTCCACGGCCCTTGTCTCCCGTATCACTGTCACCTTGATTTGACCGGGATAACTCAACTCACTCTCTATCTTTTTAGCCACCTCCCGACATAGAAACGGGGTCTCTGCATCAGACACCTTGTCACTGAGAACAACTATGCGTATTTCACGGCCTGCCTGGATGGCATAGGACTTCTTGACACCTGCAAATGACTTGGCAATACCCTCCAAATCTTCCAGACGTCGCACATAGCTCTCAAGCATTTCCCGCCTGGCCCCGGGCCTTGCTCCTGAAAGGGCGTCCGCAGCTTGCACAAGGACCGCCATCACTGTATCCGGTTTCACATCTTCGTGATGTGCTGCAATAGCATGTACGATATCCTTAGACTCACCGTACTTCTTGGCCAGATCGGCACCTATAATGGCATGCGGTCCCTCCACCTCATGGTCCACAGCCTTCCCGATGTCATGAAGCAGTCCGGCCCGTTTTGCCTTCTTTACGTTAACACCCAACTCAGAAGCCATTATCCCACAAAGAAAAGCGACCTCGATAGAATGCTGCAATACATTCTGGGCATAGCTGGTACGAAAACGAAGCTTGCCCAAAAGCTTTATTAGTTCAGCATGAATCCCATAGGCTCCAACATCAAAAGCAGCCTGTTCTCCCGTCTCCCGGATGGTATTATCTATTTCTTTTTCTACCTTTTTTACCACCTCTTCAATGCGGGCTGGGTGAATTCTGCCATCAGCAATCAGCCTCTCAAGGGCAATCCTGGCCACTTCTCTACGCACTGGATTGAAACCGGACAAAAGAACGGCTTCAGGAGTATCATCAATAATGAGATCTATGCCGGTAGCTGCCTCTATAGCCCGGATATTTCTACCCTCGCGGCCTATTATACGGCCTTTCATCTCTTCACTAGGCAAATGTACAACTGAAACAGTCCGTTCAGCTATATATTCACCTGCATACCTGGCTATGGCCAGCGAGATTATCTCCTTGGACCTTTTCTCCGCAGTCTCCTTGGTCTCTGTCTCTATCTTTTTTATCAGTTTAGCCGCATCCTGTCTAACATCTATCTCTAATGTCTCGAGCAGACAGTCCTTGGCCTCCTGAACCGACATACCTGATATCTTTTCAAGCTGGTTCCTCTGTTTATTCACCAGGCCCTTTATCTCTTTTCCCTTTTCCTGGAGCATATGCTCTGACTGCTGTAATGCTTTTTCCTTCTCAAGGACCTCAATTTCCTTGTGGTCAACCAGCTCATATTTGCGATTTACCTGCTGCTCTTTTTGCTTTAGACGCCCTTCTTGACTGTGCAGTTCGACCTTCCACTCCTTTATCTCTTTCTCGGCCTCTTTTTTTAATTGAAATGTCTCCTCCTGTCCCTGGATCCTGGTTTCCTTGCGCAGTCTCTCTGCCTCTGCCTGGGCATCTTTCTTTAAGCGTTCAGCTTCCTCTTTTATTGAATCAACTGTGTCAACAGTCCTGCGTTTGGTAAACCATATGCCTACAGCTAAGCCGACACACAAGCCCAAAATGGCCGAAATTAAAAAGTAAGAAAATTCCATGATGGGTGGCACCTCCTTTCCATATAGGATGGCCACACCCCATCTCGGCTCCCTTGTGGAGCGTCTGATGACGGTTACATACGGATTTTGGCAGGCAGTTGAAATCCGGGCCGGGATCGACCCAAAAAAATGTGCTGTGACTATTAAAGGCCCGTCAGGTATAAAACATCCCTCTTATGAATCAGTCCAAAGCCTTTTCCCAAACCCCGAATTAAGATGATCAACTTCACTTTTTCGAGTTTTTGCTTAAGAGAATTTTGTTCGCAAAAAAAACCTCGTTAAAATAGTCCAGCTATTATTGCAAATTGGCCGGATTTCCAAAACAATTTCATGGCATCCTTTAACCATGCAGTCAGGTCCAGCCGTTGCTCAATTTTTTCTAAACACATCACATGGATGTGCAACCTATTACCATATCCGTTTTATATATATGAACCCGAATGGGGTTATAGCCCAAATAATCCCCCGCTTATGCCGTGTGGACAAAATCTATTGAACCTGGAAAACCAGGTGGGCGTCTCATACGCTATTCGGGAAAAAGATTTCTCTCCTTCCATCCCTATACGAAGAGGAGACCCCCTTGTAAAAAGAGTTGGCTCAACAAATTTTGCCAATCACCAACACAGCAGGGGAAAAAACTCAAGTTAATTTTTTTATTATAATACCACAATCTGCCAACTTAATCCATTGCGGAATCAATTTTGGCAACCAATCGACTGGTTTTGCTAACAACCGTCTCTTTTAATTCCTTCAATTGATGCCTGGCTAATATATAGTCTTTACCTACGTTAAGCATGGACAAAACCACCATCTTGTGAGGGGCCAAGCCCTTGTTTGAGATCTCCTGTTCTCTGACCTTCCCTTGAACATATTCTACGACCTCCTTGACATCAACCTCTGGATCATCGGCCTTCAGTTCATACACCTGACCAAAAAAATTAAATTTTATTTGTGTCGTTTCCAATTTGTCTAGACGCCCAAAGGCATATCAGTTTGACATACTGTAGCAGTATCCTCAGTTCCTTTTGAAAACATACTGACCTGGTCGATTTTACCCAACAGGTCCGAAACCCGAAGACGAACATTTTCCCTCTCTTCCTCCAACCTGGCCAATTTATCTTCGAGTTCCTTTAGCTGTGAAGCCTGTTCCTGTGTCTGCCCACAAAAATCATCCCGCTCAGACACCAATTGTTCACAATATCTTAATAGACTATCGACTTTATCTTCTAATAGACGAAGTTCCTGATCACTCATGTCCCATCTCCCATATTTAAAAACATTAAACCCACTGGTTATGCGTACGTCAACCCCATATGACACATAAGGTTACCTCCTTTTTTAAATTCAAAATTTAGAATTTAGAATTCAAAATTGTGTCTGAACGGCCTCTTCGTTCAGACACTAATTAACTTGCTGAAAGGAGGTGTTGTGCTGCCGAACTGTAAGCGTTTACAACTTTTTTTTCCTATCCAACAAAATAGTCTCTGCCCTGGCAAGGTCCATCCTCGAATTGACTCCCCAGACCTCATCCTCAGTAGCAATGCTGACAGCCCCTGCCGAGACGCCCTTTGACACTGCCACACCTACTATATCGGTCAGATAGTACTCCCCCTGGACGTTGTCGCATCCTATAGCATCAAGGGCATCAAATAAAAAAACCGAATCAACTGCATATATTCCCGTATTTATCTCAGTTAGCAGTCTCTGGGCATCTGTGGCATCCTTCTCTTCGACTATTCCTTGAATTTGAGCCCCTCCGGACACTGACCTGAGTATCCGTCCGTATCCGGCTGGATCTTTCAGGTGCGCAGTCAGTAAAGAGAGGATCCTTCCGGAACTTACATGATCTTCCATAAAAGAGGCAAGAGTACTTTCTTGCAGTAAAGGCGTATCACCACAAATGATCAAAACATTGCCGCAGAACTCTCCCAAAGCGGCCTTTGCACACAATACCGCATGGCCTGTACCTAGCTGCTGCTCCTGCACTACAGGATTAACATCAAACTCTTTCAGATAATCTCTCACAAGGTCGCTGCCATGACCAGTTACTACGACCCTGGAAGCAATATCCAAATTCTTTAACAGGCCCATGACATGCCCGATAAGGGGCCTTCCAAGGAGGTTATGCATTACCTTCGGGATCTCTGATTTCATCCTGGTTCCCTTGCCGGCTGCAAGTATAATAGCTGCCCAGGGCCGACTGCCCTGTGAAACGGATTTTTCTATCATGGGGAATATCCTGCAGATGCGGTGCACTGTGAACGCTTACAAAAATAAAAAGGGCAAGCACGCGGCTTGCCCTTAACACAAAACTATGTCATTAATTTGCGGTGTGTTGAATCTAGTGACCCGCTATCTGGATCCTTGTAAGCGCCCTTGTCATGGCTGCTTGGGCACGCACAAGGTCAATTTCTTCCTTTCGTGTCACGGCCTCCTGCAATCTGCGCTCAGCCCTCTCCTTGGCCTTGAGGGCCCTTTCAACATCAATTTCAGTACTTATCTCAGCGCTCTCGGCCAGCACGGTCATCCGGTTATTCGATACATCGCAGAAACCGCCGCTTAAAGCTATACGGACCGTATTTCCATCATTGAGATAATGCATCTCACCTATCTTAAGCGTGGCCAACAGAGGAGCGTGATTTGCCATAGCACCGAACACACCATCAGCACCAGGTGCAGTAGCCAGTTCGACTTCTTCGCTCACTAACAACTTCGACGGCGTCACTACTTCCAGAAGTATCTTATTTGCCATTTGCTTTTCCCTAGACCCGCATCCGTGACCTCACAACTGTCCAGAGCCGGGTTATTCCTGTACGATGCTATTACTCTTCAGCTTCAGCTTCATCCGCCAACAGAGTCATTATGCCATCTTGGCTGCCTTCTCCACGGCTTCTTCTATGCCGCCTACCATATAAAACGCCGCCTCAGGCAGTTCGTCGTGTTTACCCTCCAGGATCTCCAAGAACGCACGGACAGTATCTTCGACCTTGATGAACTTGCCCGGCATGCCGGTAAAGGTCTCAGCAACGTGGAATGGCTGGGAGAGGAACCTCTGGGCCCTCCGTGCCCTCTGTACCGTGAGCTTGTCCTCATCTGAGAGCTCATCCATACCCAGGATTGCGATGATGTCCTGAAGCTCTTTGTATTTCTGCAGGGTCACCTGAAGCGCTCTTGACGCTCTATAGTGATCCTCACCTACGATATTGGGATCGAGAATACGTGACGTGGAGTCCAACGGGTCCACAGCAGGGTAGATACCAAGCTCTGTAATCGCCCGCGAAAGGACCACTGTACCGTCAAGGTGAGCAAACGTAGTGGCCGGAGCCGGGTCAGTCAAGTCATCAGCCGGCACATACACGCACTCAACAGCGGTAATGGAACCCTTGTTCGTCGAGGTGATCCGCTCCTGCAATGCACCAAGGTCTGTAGCCAGTGTGGGCTGGTAACCCACTGCAGAGGGGATGCGGCCAAGCAGCGCCGACACCTCGGAACCGGCCTGGGTAAACCGGAATATATTATCTATGAAGAACAGCACGTCCTGGCCTTCCTCGTCACGGAAGTACTCTGCCGCCGTAAGCCCGGTAAGGCCGATCCTTGCCCTTGCCCCAGGAGGCTCTGTCATCTGGCCATAGATCAGCGCGGCCTTGGGCAAGACCCCTGAATCTTTCATCTCGTGATACAGGTCGTTTCCTTCACGGGTACGCTCACCGGCACCGCAGAAGACCGAAATACCACCGTGATGCATGGCGATATTGTGGATCATCTCCATCATGATAACAGTCTTTCCAACACCTGCACCGCCGAAGAGACCCATTTTGCCGCCACGGGGGAATGGGACCAGCAAATCCATGACCTTCACACCGGTCTCAAGGACGTTGACAGTGGTGTCCTGCTCAACAAATTCAGGGCATTTACGATGAATAGGTAACGTCACGCTGTCGTCAACCGGCCCTAATCCATCGACCGGCCGGCCTACCACATTCATAATCCGGCCCAATGTCGGCTTGCCGACAGGAATCCTTATGGGATCACCCGTATCCCTCACCGGCATGGCACGGACCAGCCCGTCCGTGGTATCCATGGCGATAGTGCGCACCATGTTGTCACCAAGGTGCTGGGCAACCTCAAGGACCAGATTATCCTCCTCATCACTTATGGCTGGATTTGTGAGCATAAGACCGGTTAGAATAGCCGGTATTTTCCCAGGCTCAAACTCCACATCGACAACAGCACCGATGACCTGAGATATCTTCCCCATATTTGCTGCAGTTTCACTAGCCATTTATCTTCCTACCTCCCCAGACGCCTTAAATAGGCGCCGAATATTTTTCTCTAACGGCCCCTCACCCTTACTTGAGGGCCTCGGCTCCGCCAACGATATCCATAAGTTCCGCGGTTATTGCACTCTGCCTGGCCTTGTTGAAGACCATGGTGAGATCATCAACCATATCCTTACATGCACGCGTAGCATTGTCCATTGCCGTCATACGGGCTGCCTGCTCACTCGCCCCGGTTTCCAGCATGGCATGCATAATCTGTACATTTACGAACATAGGCAACAACTGATTAAGTATTTCTTCAGGATCAGGCTCATAAGTATATGTAGCCTTCGGGCCTTCGGGCCCTCCCCCCTCGGCCTCTTCAAGGCCTTCTGTGCTGATCGGCAGGATGCGATTCATAGTGGGACGCTGCACCCCCACGTTTACAAAACGTCCATAAAGCAACTGGACCTCATCCACCCTTTCCTCCAGAAACAGACTAATGACCTTCTGCCCTACCTGCCTTGCGTTGAACATCTGGATATGGTCCATGATGTCCACGCTGCTATGCAGTGTCTCAAACGGGCTCCTCTTAAAAAAGGCATTACCCTTCTTTCCCACACAGGCAAGGCAGCCTTCGCGGCCATCTTCCTGCTGGGTTTTGAGGAATTTTACAGCAGCCTTGTGAATGTTGGCATTAAAAGACCCGCACAAGCCCCTGTCTGAGGTCACGACTATCAACATGACCTTCTTCACAGGCCTGGCTGCCATGAGCGGAAAGGCATCCGGGTTAACACCCGCACCTGCCAACTCCCCCATAACACCGGCAAATTTCTCAGCATAAGGACGAAAGTCCTCCATGCGCTGCTGTGCCCCGCGCAGTTTCGCCGCAGCCACCATATTCATGGCCTTAGTAATCTGCGCAGTCTTTTTTATACCTACTATCTTAAGCTGTATATCTTTCAGTGCCGCCATTTACCAACAGCCCCCTTCGCTCCTAAAGATTACGGTTAGCCTTGAACTCCGTGACAAAACTACTGATTGCCGAACTCATCTTCTTGTCAAGACCGTCATCTATGGCTTCCTTCTCCTTGAGTTCACTGAAGATATCAGGATGCTTATTGCTGACAAATTCATAGAGCTCTTTTTCAAAATCTCCAAGCACATTAACCGGCAACTCGTCCAGATGCCCCTTTGTTCCGGCATAGAGGATGGTTACCTGTTTCTCCATTGGAAGAGGCATATACTGTGGCTGCTTCAGGATCTCGACCAGACGTTCACCGCGTGTCAACTGGGCCTGTGTGGACTTGTCCAGATCACTACCGAACTGGGCAAATGCCGCCAGCTCACGATACTGGGCCAAATCAAGCCTCAGAGTACCTGCGACCTGCTTCATGGCCTTTACCTGGGCCGCACCGCCGACCCTGGACACTGATAGACCAACGTTGATGGCTGGGCGGACACCGGCAAAGAAGAGCGCCGGCTCCAGGTAGACCTGACCGTCCGTGATGGAAATAACGTTCGTTGGAATATATGCAGACACGTCACCCTGCTGGGTCTCAATGACAGGCAGGGCCGTAAGGCTGCCTGCGCCCAGTTCATCGTTCTGCTTGGACGCCCTTTCCAGAAGCCTTGAATGGTTGTAGAAAATATCACCAGGATATGCCTCACGTCCAGGAGGACGCCTCAGCAGCAATGAAAGCTCACGGTAAGATACCGCCTGCTTTGACAAGTCATCATAGAGAATAAGGGCATGTTTCCCCCGGTCGCGGAAGTATTCGCCCATAGCGCAGCCGGAGAAGGCAGCCAGGTACTGCAGGGATGCGGGCTCACTGGCGCTTGCCGCGACGATAGTGGTGTATTCCATGGCCCCATGACGGCGCAAGGCCTCGGCAACCAAGGCCACTGTGGCCTGCTTCTGCCCGCAGGCAACATATATGCAGTACACATCTGTTTCTTTCTGGGCAATAATAGCATCCACGCAAATGGCCGTCTTCCCGATCTGGCGGTCACCGATGATAAGCTCACGCTGGCCCTTGCCTACGGGTGTCATTGCGTCAACCGCTTTAAGACCGGTGTAGCATGGCTCGTGGACGCCCTTCCTCTGGATTACACCAGGGGCCTTCATCTCAATACGACTAGAGTCTTTTGCGTCGATTGGACCCTGCCCGTCTATCGGGGCGCCAAGGGCATCTACAACACGGCCAAGCATGGCCTCACCCACAGGCACCTCAGCGATTCTGGCCGTCCTCTTAACCAGGTCACCCTCTCTGATCCCCCTGACCTCACCCATAACGGCAACACCGACATTGTCCTCCTCAAGGTTCAGGGCGATTCCCATGATGCCCCCGGGGAACTCCAAAAGTTCCATAGCCATGCAGTTGCGTACGCCATAGACACGAGCGACATTATCACCGACCGATAGGACCGTACCTGTCTCGGCTAGATCAATTGTCTTTTCGTAGTCCTGAATTTGTTTCTTTATGATGTCACTAATTTCTTGCGCTTTTATCTGTGCCATTATCCCAGCTCACCCCTTCCTATGGATTCTCTGATACTTTGTAACTGGCTCCTGATACTGCCGTCCAGAACCATATCGCCTATATGGGCAACTACACCGCCAACTATGGCGGGATCTTCCTCTATCTGTAAAGTAACCTGCTTGCCGGTAACCTTTGCCAGGACCTCTGAAAATTTGTCCCGCAGATCTTCAGGCAAAGGAACCGCGGAGCGGACCACCGCCCGCACTACCCCGGTCTCTTCATCCATGAACTCCTGGAAACAGCTCACAATCATCCTCAAGTACTGTATTCTGCCACGCTCCACCAAAAGCCGCAGGAAAATTGCAAGGGCATCTTCCACCCCTGATGCCTTGATAATCTCCTCCAGGACGGTTTGTTTAATGTCAGCCGGAAACACCGGACTGATAAGGGCGGCCTCTACATCAGGACTTCCTTCCAAAAAGGCGTCTATGTCCTTCAGCGCCTCACTATAGGCCTCTAACTTCCCTTCCTCTTTGGCAACGGCAAAGAGGGCCTTAGCATACCTTTTAGCTATGACTGTATTGGTCAATTTTTCTGCACCACCCTTTCAAGATATTCACTGATGAGACGATGATGATCCTCCTCATTCAGGTTCTTGCGAATTAGATCTTCCGCCATCTTGACGGCCATATCAGCCACTTCGGTCTGCAGCTCGGTCTTTGCCTTGGCAAGCTCCTGCTGCACATAAAATTCCGCCTGGGCCTTGATGCGCTCTGCAGCCTCATGGGCCTGGGCTATAATCTTTTCTTTCTCTGACTCACCTTGCTCAGTAAAATTTTTCAGTATACGTGCTGCCTGTTCATCCATAGTGGAAAGCTTGGTCTCATACTCTGCATACTTGCGCTCTGCATCAGCCCGTTTAGCCTCCAACTCTTCAAACCCGGCCCGTATTGATTCAGTCCTACCTTTAAGAGCATCTGTAATCGGCTTGCGCAGAAATTTTACAAGCAAAAAAACAAGAATGGAAAAGTTAAGACAATGCCAAATAAAATTCATTACCTGGCTGTGAGTCAGCCCGTGATGTTCTCCGTTTCCTTCTCCGTGGGCGGCACCCTCTTCACCGTGGGATGCCATCTCATGGCCTCCTCCGGTGGCAGTATCATGGACTGATTCAACACCCGGAGTATCATGCACTATCCCTTCGTCAGCAGCCCCTGCCAAACCTCCCATGGTTATCAAAAGGGCCACAAAAGAAAAAGCTATGACCAGAAACCAAGTACCAGTCCAACCCTTCCTCGTATACTTCATTATATGGTCCTCCCCAGGAGCTTCTGCGAAATATCCATAGCAAAAGCCTCAACTTTTGCCGTAAGATCCTTCCTTGCCCCGTCGATCTCTGATGTAAGTTCAGCCATCAACTCCTGCTTTCTGGCATCAGCCTCCTTACTGCTGACCTCAGATATTTGATGCTCTTCCTCCCTGGCCCCCTGCTTCAACTTCTCCATTGCCCCTTGCCCGGATGAACGAGCTTCGGCCAGCTTTGTATCAAAATCTTTAAGAAGCTGCTCGGCATTGCGCTCATATTTATCAACATC
Source organism: uncultured Thermodesulfobacteriaceae bacterium (assembly GCA_964646435.1). Taxonomy (GTDB): domain Bacteria; phylum Desulfobacterota; class Dissulfuribacteria; order Dissulfuribacterales; family UBA3076; genus UBA3076. Next base: position 4,946 of record CAZYEJ010000009.1, on the reverse strand, counting down.
GCTCTGGATAGACGCCATCCGGGATGCACGCTCTGCAAGCAATCTGCGAATAGGCTTGTAAAGCATACCATTCAGGATAACCAGCAGGATCAAATACCCAATAAGTTCCGCAAAGAATGAATAATCAAGATCAATCATTTTTTGTTTCCTTCCCCCCCAAAGGCCCAACATCCAATAAAAATAGGAACTTAGACCGAATGAACCCCCATTCAGAATTTACTTCAAATTGTTTTTACATTATTTAAATAATCCTGTCAACGCCTTTTACCAATCAAGTACCTCTTTTTTCTCCCCAAAGGATTTTATGCAACTGGATCTGGAACCTCACAGAAAGCCTGTCTGCTATAATCCATTCAGCCAACTGAAAAGGGACCAGCCTTCCCCATGCGGGAGAAAACAGGACCTCTGTATAACATGAAAGGCACAGTCTGATAACCTCTTCCCTGGCCCACTCATAATCCTCCCTGTCTGTTATCACAAACTTGAGTTGATCCCCTTGATTCAGCCAACCAAGGTTCTCTTCAAGAAAAAATTTTTCCATACCGCTCCCAGGGGTCTTTCGATCAACTATTTTAACAACCTCCCTGGGGACATTCCCAAGGGCCAAACTCCCGTTGGTCTCCAGAAGCACCTTGGCCCCTTCATTCAGCAGGGCCTCAAGCAATATGAGCGTTTCTGCCTGCAAGAGGGATTCTCCTCCGGTAACCTGCACAAGGCCAATCCGGCTCTGCCTCCATTCCTTAATGAGACCGGGGATATCCCTCTTTTCGCCCTCATTATAGGCATATCGTGTGTCACAATAGGTGCACCTGAGATTACAGCCTGACAGACGGATAAAAAAACAGGGCCATCCGGCCCATGCACCTTCTCCCTGAAGGCTCACAAAGGTCTCAGAAACCGATAATCTCAGTCCTCCCAATACGTGACTCCGGTTTTGGATGTCTCGCAGACAGTGACTCTTGCCAACTCTATCTCGCTAAAAGGCTTGAGATCTTCCTTGACACGGCTGTAGATATACTCAGCCAACCTCTCTGATGAGGGATTTTTGTCCTTGAACCGGGGATGATCGTTTAAATTGGTATGGTCCAGTTCAGACAATACTTCGGCCACTGCCTTTTTAAGGTCCCGGAAATCAATCCCCATATCTATTTTATCCAGCTTTTCAGCCCTGACCACGACCTCTACATCCCAATTGTGGCCGTGAAGGCGTTCACAATCTCCGGGATAGTTTCGGAGGTAATGGGCGGCTGAAAAATGTGTCCTGATAAATATATCAAACATCTCTTTTGCCTATTGAGCACTCTCTCTCCGGCCGAATAATGCAGTCCCGATACGCACCACAGTGGCCCCCTCTTCTATTGCTGTTTCAAAATCCTGAGACATTCCCATGGACAATTCCCTGAGCCCCGGACTATGTCCCGAGCCGGCATTCATCTCATCCCTCAAGTCACGAAGGGCCCTAAACCACGGCCTTAATGACTCTGGTTCCGGCTCCCATGGAGGCATGGTCATCAGACCGCAGACATCAATACCGGACAGTTCTGCAGCCTCTGTGAGAAAAACTGGAAGCTCTTCCGGAGAAAGACCTGATTTTTTCGGATCTTGTGCTACGTTTACCTGGACATACACAGACAATCTTTTTCCTGCTGCCTTTGCGTGGCGATCAAGGGCGCGGGCCAAATTCAGATTATCCACAGTTTCAATACAATCAAACAACCGCACTGCCAGCTTGGCCTTATTTCTCTGCAAGTGCCCTATGAAGTGCCAGGTAGTCTCATGATAGAGGTCCCCCAGGAACTCAAGCTTTTGTGCTGCCTCCTGCACATAGTTTTCCCCAAAAAGCCTTTGGCCTGAGGATATGGCCTCACGTATTCTGTCCATAGACACTGTCTTGGTAACAGCGAGCAGGTGCACATCTTCCGGACGCCTGCCGCTCCTTTGTGCGGCCCCGGCTATCCGGGACTTCAGCTCTTGCAGATTTTGCGAGATCATATGCTCAATTAAATTTCCATTATTTTATTATACTACATAGGGCCTGATTGGAAAGTGCCCATTTTTGTGTAGTTCGTAGTAAAAAATATTCGCGTTTATTGGCGTTCATTAGCGGTTCGATGACCCAGATGAACTACTGCGATTTCCATAGCAGTCTCTTAACTTTAAGACCTCCAGCCCTATAAGATACTTTTATTACCTTATCTACGGGAAGTCCAACTACGTTTGAATACGAACCTTCTATCCGCTCCACCGAACTGTAAACGTTTATGCAAGAACTAGGGCGCAGGTAATCTAAAAAGGTCCCTGGCATTGGCGCTTGTACATCGAGCAATCTCCTCTAAAGGCACCTCTTTGATCCTGGCGATCTCCTCTGCGACATGGACGACCCTAGCCGGCTCATTCGGCTTGCCGCGGTATGGGACCGGGCTTAAAAATGGAGAGTCGGTCTCGATAAGCAGGCGGTCCAATGGTACATAGCGCACAACCTCTTTGACTACTTCCGCCTTGGGAAAAGTGACAATACCAGTTACGGATATGAAAAGACCCAAATCCAGGACCTGCTTTGCCACTTTTACATCACCGGAAAAGCAATGCATTACGCCCCTTAAGGTCCCAGCAGCCTCTTCTCTCAATATTTCAACCGTCTCTACATGTGCATCCCTGTTATGAATTATAATAGGCAAATCAACTTGTCCAGCCATTTGGATCTGTTGGCGAAAGACCTCGCGCTGGATGTCCCTTGGTGAATATTCCTTGACAAAATCAAGCCCTATTTCACCCCAGGCAACCACATTCGGAATAACGGCAAGCTCCAGAAGCTCTTTATATACCTCGTCTGAAGCCCCTTTTGCGTCGTGGGGATGAATGCCTACGGCAGCATAAACCTGAGGAAATTGCTCTGCCAGCTCAAGACTTTTTTTTGAACTCGACAGATCTATTCCTATAGTAATGATCTGGCAAACCCCGGCCTTCTCCGCCCTGCTGATTACTCCAGCCTGATCTTCGGACAGGGGTGGAATGTCAAGATGAGCGTGTGTATCTATGAAATCCAGACAGGGAAAAGCATTCATGGCAGTCTCTGACTTAAGCCCTCACACCAGAAAGGGTAATACTTACGTTTGTACCCCCCAGCTCGTTTTTCGTCAGACACATAAACCCGCCATGCAACTCAATTACCCGTTTTGCCAAGCTCAGGCCAAGGCCCAGCCCGTATGTTTTGGTGGTAAAAAAAGGCTCATCCGCCTTGTTCAGGTACCCCTTGGCCATTCCAAGTCCTGTATCTGTTATCTGAATCTCAACATCTCCTTCATGTGCGGACACTGAAACTGTCAGCAGTCCGCCCTCCGGCATGGCCTCCACAGCATTCTTAAATATGCCTAAAAAGGCCTGTTGGATGTATTTGCGGTCAATGAAGAGCACCGGCTCAAAATCAGGAAAAACAACATTCAATGTTATGTTGTGTCTATCCAATTCTGACTGTAAAAGGGCCAGAGAGGCCTTTAGCAGATCGCAGACCCTAACCAGTTCCTGATTCAACTTAGGGACCTTGGCAAAATCTAAAATCGCAGTCAGGGTCCTTTCCACACGCTCACTTTCTCTAACCATGGTCTCGGCATAATTAATTAATTCAGAGTCCCTGAGTTTTCTCTTAAGGATTCCGGCCATGCCCCCTATTGTTGCAAGGGGATTTCGTATCTCATGAAGCAATTGGTCAGCCATCCTCCCCAGGGCAGCATACCTTTCCGCCTCAACCAGTTGATCCTTGTTCCGCTCCACTTCTTCATTCAGGGTCCTCAGCGCCCGGATCCTCTCCTCCAGCATCTCACACATACGTGTTTTGCCTACTGCTATGGAAGCAAAACCTGCAAAGAGCTGAAGGGCATCAACATCTCCCTGATCTATGGGTCGTCCGGTAACAAAATTGTCAGCAAGTATTGCGCCATAGACATCTTCTTGATCAAAAAGTGGGGCAACGGCAAACTCACCCACACCCAGGATCTCCACAAGATCCTCCGGAGCAACTGAACCGTTTTCGCTCTTGCCTCCAACCCAGAAGGCACGTCTCTCATTCACTGCCCTTACCAATATGTGGTCTTTTTCTGAAAGTGGAACCTTTATCTGTCTTACAAGTTGATTGAGTGGATAGGCCCCATTATAAAATGCCTCTTTAACATCATCCAGGATTTCAAAAAGGGAAAGCTGCTTTTTAGATATCTCAGCCCATATCCGCCCGGCATCTTCAGGATTTGCCGGGCCAATTGCCAACTTGCCTTCCAGGTATTTTTTTTCAGTATTCAGTTGAAATAGAAATGCCCTGTTAAAACCCAGACCCTCTCCAACAGTTACTCCAACCAGAACGGCCTGAAGGATTTCATCTAGGTCATGTGCCATCAAAAAAGCAGAATTAAACTTTACTGCCAAATCCAACAAAGGCCCAAATTGGCTACGACTCCGGGGTAAGCTCATGCCGCAAGAGACATAATCCCGGTCTCTTTCGTAAGATGCTGCCATTAATTCGCTCGTTACCTAACCATGTATGTTCTTGAAGGCTTTTGTTTTCTACCTAACTCCGGATAAATCGGAACAGTACCTTAAGTTTAAAATCTTGAGTCTTGCAAGAGGCTCTTTATATATTTATCGGAAATTTTGCGCCTCAACTTCAGAAAACTCCTAAAAAAATTTCTTTATATCCACCTATTGCCGGCATTGGCTGCCCTGCAAAAGGGCTTCCCGTGATTGCTTTAAAGATTCAGCTATGCTGCTCTAGAACAAAACCCAGGATTTTGCAACCACTTTAAGTATAGTTAGTGTCTGAACGAAAAGGCCGTTCAGACACAATTTTGAGTTCTAAGTTTTGAGTTTTGAATTTAAAAAAGGCAATAACCTTAATATGTTAATTGTCCACGACCTAAATTGAGAAAACAAAATTTAGGGTTTCCGTTCAGGCACTA